>NZ_FRCR01000004.1 GCF_900142995.1 Caldanaerovirga acetigignens
TTTACCGGGTTGAATGAGTCCACGTCTTTTCGGGGCGATATTTCGTATTTTACCCTGTCTTCCGAAATGTGAGCGGGTAGCGGCCGCATGACGAGTATGCCGTGGACTTTTTCATCTTCGTTCAGTTGGTGGAGCTTTTTTACGAATTCTTCTTCCGGGGTGTTTTCGGGCATCTGTACTACGCTGGTTTCTATGCCGATCTCCGCACATCTTTTTTGGGCTCCTTTTACATACGACACCGAGTCGGGCCTTTCCCCTACTATCACTATGGCAAGGCCGGGGGTAACACCGCCTGCCTTTAATACCTCTACCTCACTTATTAGTTTTTGTTTTAATGCATCCGCCACTTCTTTTCCGCTTAAGATATCTGCCATTTGTCATGCCTCCAACTTTCATTTAAATTTTGAGACTCAATCACCCAAAATCTCTTTTACTTTTGCATAAACGTCATCGGCAATCGTCAAAGCTTCACCACAGATTCTTTCCATCACATCCCTAGTGCTTCTGACAAATCCTTCATCCTTGATGCCGTTTAGATTTATAATTACGTTCATCCTGCTGCTTAATAATGCAGCCTTGAGGCACAATACACCGACGCCAACGTCGCTGATGGCAAGTCTGTTTCCTATATCCGCCAGCTTTCTGTGGAGTTTTATGGCTTCATATAAAAGTTCCATGATTTTAATCGGCACCTTGCACGCTTCCTTTAATGCCTGCTCCATCGCCTCATTTCTTTTTGCCTTCTCCTCTTCGGTATTTTTCGGCATTTTATATACACCGGCAACCTTACCGAAAACCTTAGCATCCTCATCCACCAGGTCCAGCAATTCGGCTTGAAGGCTCCTGGCCTTCTCGAGTATCTTGATTATCTCTGCTTCCACATCTTTATACTTTTCTTTTCCCACGGTGAGGTTTCCAACCATACTGCCTAGTGCAACACCTATGGCACCAACTAAGGCAGCTGCACCCCCTCCTCCCGGGACAGGCTCTTTGGAGGAGAGCAATTCAATAAATTCGCGAACACTTTTTTCTTTTATCACTCGTTACCCTCCCAATCGCTTTTTTCCACCGCTTTTTTTATAGCAGCCAGATTTATACGGGCTGCCAGGTGCATCACCGAATCACCTATTTCCATGTCTATTTTGCTACTTGCAAGGCATGCATAACAGTGCCACAGCTTATTTGCTACTTCTACAGCTTCCTCTTTTTTCACTCCGATAAGACCGGCTGCTACATGATAAGTAGCTCCGCAGGGGGCCGAAGACTCAACCAAAACATCCTCAATAATTCCGCGATGATTCACCTTAATCTCAAATTGAGGCCTTCCAAGCCTAAAGGCTTTCAGAAATTCGTCTATAAAGGCTTGACCGCTTTTTTCCAGAGCACAGAAAGGGCGGGGGAAAACGCACTCGATACCGTATGTCATACAAAGTTTTTTTATCTTTTTTTCGAAATGTGAATCGAACCATGCAGGATTTTCTTTAGGAGCTATAAGGGCCCGGCAACCTCTAGTCGCTGCTTTTTTAATAAGCTCTTCCATTAAGTCCGGATGAAGTCCGGCTGCTATGAGAACATTGTGCTGTGGAATTTTTGAAGGTATGTAGTTCTCCGGATTATCCACGATTTGCGGCAAAACTGCTGGAAAAACGATAATTCCGGTTATATACTGAGAATAATCGAGATCATACCTTTTTCTGTACTCAAGACATTTCTTGTCTGCTATACCCTTTCCCCTTTTGTAATCTGTCAGATGTGATATCAGTCTGCGGTGAACATATTCACCGCCAAATCTAACCTCAAAAGGACCCGGGATAGAAAGTTCGTCATCACCTGAAGCTAGCAAGATTTTAAATTTTCCCTTCATTTTTCCCCGCCCTCTTTTCTTTATTAGAAAAGCCCGCTTATTCTGCCGTTTGAATCCACGTCTATGTTCTCCGCGGCCGGCCTCTTTGGCAATCCCGGCATCGTCATTATTTCACCGGTCAGGGCCACGGCAAACCCGGCACCAGCGGATATCCGCACATTTCTCACGGTTATCCTAAAGCCCGTGGGCCTTCCCAATAACGCCGGGTTGTCGCTCAATGAATACTGGGTCTTTGCTATGCACACCGGCACGTCCCTGAACCCGAGCTTTTCTATGGTCTCTATCTCTTTCTTCGCGGCAGCGGTAAAGTCCACTCCGTCGGCCCCGTATATTTCCTTCGCTATGGTCTCGATTTTCTCGGCTATGCCCATCTCCAGCGGATACAGGGGCTTGTAGTTGTTTTTCCCTTCTTCTATGAGCCTGAGCACTTCTTCGGCCAGGCCAATTCCGCCTTCGCCGCCCTTTGCCCATACTTCCGAGATTACCGCTTTTACTCCCTTCTCTTTGCATTCTTCTTTTATAAGATTGAGTTCCGCTTCGGTATCGCTGGGGAAGCGGTTTACGGCTACTACCGCCGGAAGGCCGAATTTTTGCGTTATGTTTTCTATGTGTTTCATCAGGTTGGGTATGCCTTTTTTCAGAGCTTCCAGGTTTTCTTCACTTAGCTTTTCTTTCGGTACCCCTCCATTGTATTTCAACGCCCGGACTGAGGCCACGATTACTACGGCGTTGGGCTTTATGCCCGCTACCCGGCATTTTATGTCCAGAAATTTCTCTGCTCCCAGGTCCGCTCCGAATCCGGCTTCGGTTACTACGTAGTCCGCCAGTTTCATGGCCATCTTCGTGGCGACTACACTGTTGCAGCCGTGGGCTATGTTGGCAAAGGGCCCTCCGTGTACAAAGGCTGGAGTGCCTTCTAACGTCTGCACCAGGTTGGGCTTAAATGCATCTTTCAGCAGTGCCGCCATCGCTCCCTGGGCCTTGAGGTCGCCGGCGGTTACGGGCCTTCCGTCATAGGTATAGGCCACCACTATCCGGGAAAGGCGGTTTTTGAGGTCTTCCAGGTCCGTCGCCAGGCAGAATACCGCCATAACTTCTGAGGCTACCGTTATGTCAAAGCCGTCTTCCCTGGGAACTCCGTTGGCTTTACCTCCAAGGCCGTCGACTATGAACCTCAGTTGCCTGTCGTTCATATCCATGCAGCGCCTCCAAACTACGCGCCGCGGGTCAATGCCAAGTTCGTTGCCCTGGTATATGTGGTTGTCCACCATGGCCGCCAGCAAGTTGTTGGCCGCTCCTATGGCGTGAATGTCTCCGGTAAAGTGCAGGTTTATGTCTTCCATGGGCACTACCTGAGCGTAACCGCCGCCGGCCGCTCCGCCTTTTACGCCAAAGACCGGGCCAAGAGAGGGCTCCCTTAAAGCTATGGCCGCATTTTTGCCGAGCCTTCTCAAGGCATCCCCTAGGCCTACCGTCGTGGTGGTCTTTCCTTCACCGGCGGGCGTGGGGTTTATGGCGGTCACCAGAATCAGTTTGGCATCGGGTCTGTCTCCAAGGCGTTTTAATAAATTGTAATCTACCTTCGCTTTATATTTGCCGTAGTATTCGATGTCGTCCTCGGAAAGCCCGAGTTTTGCAGCAATGTCCCTTATGTGCTCTAGTTTTGCCTCCTGGGCTATTTCTATGTCGCTTTTGAAAGCCATTTACACCCCGTCCTTTCTGTGGAATCTTTTTAATTGATTTTTTGCGGAACCAGGCCGATATTAAACCTTTTCATAATTAGCCTGGCAAAAATGGTGTATATTAGAATATTAACAGCTTGAACGATACAAGAACTTGTCATCTTGTAGACCAGCGGTATACCGAAGAGCTTGTAGAGAAAATAGGGCACGAGTAACACCGAGGTTATTATCTGTCCGGTAGCTATCGCTATGGCAAGTTGCCAGATGTTCGGTTGTTTGCTGTCAAAAAGTCTTATCATAAAACCAGGTATCATGCCGGTCAATGCAGCGGTAAAAGTAAAATGAGGCATATACGGTCCCATCGGGTTTATCCAGTAGCCCACCAAATCGCCGATGGCTCCTACAATTCCTCCCGCTGCCGGGCCCATCGTAATCCCGGCCATGATGACGGGAAATCCTCCGAATCCTATTCTTATTGCTTCCACCGTACCGAGCGCTATCCTTATGCTGGCAATTCGGGTAAGTATTATGTTCAGCACCACGAACATCGCCATGTAGGTAATTTTCTTTGTGCTAATTTTCATAAAATTGGTGTCCTCCTCAAAAATTGGCTCTTGATATTAGAGAATATTTTCCATTACAAAGCTGGTAATCATATTCTTTATGACGGCAATCTTGTCTCTTGTTTGCTTGCTGGCATAGAAGGGAGAGATGCCTTCCCTATCTGCTTTTTCTACTGTAACATCGTAGCTCAATATTCCCAGCAGATTTTTTGCTTCCACGTTGTTTTTTATAAAATTTTCATCATCCCGGTCTTTTACCTTATTTCCCACAACGATGACCTTATTTACACCTATCTCGGCTGCAAGTTTCCTTATAGAATAATAGGTGTTTATGCTCTTTAAAGAAGGTTCTACTACAACTATGAAAGCATCAACACAATCCGCCGTGGCTCTTCCTAAATGTTCTATACCAGCTTCCATATCCACTATCAGCACATCTTTGCTATCAAGAAGCAAATGCCGCATTATGGCCCGCAAAAAGGTGTGTTCCGGGCAAGCACAACCTGAGCCGCCCTTTTTTATTCCGCCCATTACCAAGAGCCGGACGCCCTCGTGTTCAATGCAAAATCTCTCAGGTATGTCTTCGACCTTTGGATTGAGCGTAAACATCTGGCCCACAAGACCGGGTTGGGCTCCTGTCCTTTCTGCTATGAGGTCTCTCATCTCAGAAAGAGGTGCGATTTTCCTTTGCTTATCCTCAGGAAATCCCAGGGTGGCTGCAAGGTTAGCATCCGGATCTGCATCTACAGCCATCACCCTGTAACCTTCCGCTGCATACAATTTAGCGAGGACTGCGGCAAGGGTGGTTTTACCAACCCCGCCCTTGCCGGTAATAGCTATTTTCATACCTTTAACCTCCATTTAAATCCCCAGTTGCTTACGCTTATTTTCGATATGAACTGCAATTTTTTCGGCAGCTTTGACCGGGTCTTTTTCTATTTCAAACCTGCCACCTAAGACGCTTTCCAGGTCTTTTGTCAGATAGTTTGTTACATTTTCCGAACCGGTGACAGCGGGAGATACACCCAATACTACGTATATACCTGAGGCTACAGCATAAAGACCTATAGATTGAGCCTTCTCAGACATCCATTCAGGCGCCGCAGCAGCTACCGGCAAATCGCTGATGTCCACGCCCATGTAATTGGCCACTTCAGAAAGTAGCACCAGAATACGGCTTATGTCCACACAGGACCCAAGATGGAGCACGGGAGGTATGTCAAGCAGTTCGCAAACGGTAGCAAGCCCTTTTCCGCAGTATTTTCGGGCATCTTTGCTCATTAGCCCCGCCTTTATACAGGAATGCGCACCGCACCCTGTCGTCACAACGAGTATGTCGCGCCTTAAAAGCTCCTTTGCAAGAGTAACGTGGCACGAGTTGTGCGGCTGCTTATGGTTGTTGCAGCCAACTATCGCTACCGCACCCCTTAGCACGCCCGATTTTATAGCGTCAACGAGGGGTTTTACGGTCCCGGAAGGATGGGCGAAGGAATTTGTAACCCGGTCGAGGATTTTGATTATGGCTTCGAAACTATAACCTATCTCCCCTTCGCTTTTTACATCGGGTATATAAATTTCTCCCTTCCTGTTTTTGAAGTTCATTACCGCTTCTTTTACTATCCTTTTTGCTATATCCAGACCTTTTTGTTCGTCGAATTCTATATGAATTGCTCCAGGAACTTTTGCCTTGGGAGAAGTAGTAATAAGCTTCGTATGGTAGCATTTTGCTACTGTGGCAAGGGAAGGCATTATGCATTGAACGTCAACTATCATAGCCTCAACGGCGCCGGTCACAATAGCCAGTTCCTGCTGGAAGAAATCGCCTGCCATCGGAATTCCATGCCTCATGGCTATCTCGTTGCCCGTGCAGCACATACCCACTACGTTTATGCCTTCTGCTCCCTGTTTTTTCGCAAGTTCCAAAAGTTCCGAGTCTTTTGCCGCCATTACGATAGCCTCAGACAGAGTGGGCTCGTGACCGTGTACCACTATATTTACGCATTCCTTCTTCAAGACGCCGAGATTGGCCTCCACCTTCCGGGGCGCAGGGGTGCCAAAAAGCACGTCGCTCAGCTCAGTGCCTATCATAGAGCCTCCCCATCCGTCGCTCAAGGCCGCCCTTATCGCCTGCCTGATTATGTTCCTGTAGTCGGCATCGCATCCCATATGGGTGGAGTGCAAAACCTCTACAATTTCTCTATCTATGGCCTCCGGGGCCACCCCTAATTCATCCCATAAATTTTGCCTTTTATGCGGCGCTCTCTTTAAAAATAGTAATTTGCCGAATATTTTACCGAATTCCGATAGAGCTTTTTCCGCCACTTCTCTGGCAATACGCGAAGCATCCTTGCCCTCTACCTTAATGCCCCACTCGCCGGCTATTTTAAAAAGCTTTTCCTCATCTTTTACAGAGCTTTTACCGGTCGCATGATAAAGGGCCAGGGCAATATCCCTTCCATGGTCCGAATGGGCTGCGGAACCGGCAGCGACCGCCCTAGCAAAGTTTCGCGATACAATCGTGTCCTCGGTCGCTCCGCATATACCCGCTTTAGGTCCATCGTCCGAAACTTTTACAATACGACACGGCCCCATGGAGCAATTGGTACAGCATAGTCCCATCTCGCCAAAGCCGCACTGGGGCTGCATAGCAAGGGCGCGGTCCCATACCGTATCTATTCGCTCCTTTTTAGCCTTATCGTATAACTTTTTTGTCGCCGCATCGCAGGTGAATAATTCACAGTTTATCATGACAATACCTCCTTAAATAGCCTTTATCTTTAGTGCTCTTGTGGGGCAGGCCTTTGCACACAAAGGTTCATCTTGTTCGCTGCAGCGGTCGCAAATAGTTGGATAACTGCTCAAAACGATAGCTCCAAAGGGGCAGGCCTCCCGACACAGACCGCATAGGGTGCATGTAAGATAATTTATTTTGATAGTTCCGGTTTTACTTCTGCTAAGTGCACCGACAGGACAGACTTCAACACATTTCGGTTTACTACAGAGGGCACATTGTTCTGCATTGAGTTTACCGTTTTTTACTTTTATTCTAATACGGGAAACTTTTTTCTCTTTTATAGCTCCAACCAAACTTTTGGTCTTTGAATGTGCCGCAGCACAAGCAAGTTCACAAGTCTTGCAGCCCAGACATTTATCCCTTTCGAAAAGGATTTTCACCATTATTTATCTCTCCTCACGTATATGTTTGTTAATATTTTCACAACTTCCGATTTTAGAATACTACTTCGTTAAATATTTGTCAATACCTAGTGAAAAAATATCTTTTTATCAAAATATGCCGTATGCAGGAGCTCGTGCGACTTTTCCGACAGGGGACCGCCCAAGAATTCTGTATATAAAGCTTTTATAATAGGGTTATCCACCGCTGCAATTTGAGGCAGGCCGAGTTCATAGTAGTATATGGCTTTTTCCCTTTTTTTCAGCACCATTTTTCTCAAAGACCTCTTTGGAATCCGCGGCTGTCCTCCTCCACCAATACACCCGTCCGGGCAGGCCATCACCTCTATAAAATGATAGTCTGAAAAACCCCTTCTTATATCTTCCAGGAGCGGCATAGCATTTTTGATGCCGCCTACCACCGCAACTTTTATCTTCCTGTTTTCAATTCCTATTACTGCTTCTCTGACGCCCTCCGCTCCCATAGCCGGCTCAAAAGTTATGTTTTTCAAGGGTTTTCCTGTGAGTTTTTTCACGAGAGTCCTTAGTGCCGCTTCCATTACACCCCCGCTTGTCCCAAAGAGAACGCCTGCTCCGGTGTACACTCCGAACGGGACATCGAAATTCTCTTCCGGCAAGTCTGTAAATTCGATTTGCTTTTCCTTTATCAACTGCGCCAGCTCCCTTGTTGTCAATACCGCATCCACATCATTATATCCATCTTTATTCATTTCAGGTCTTTTAGCCTCATATTTTTTGGCTGTACACGGCATGGCCGAAAGCAGAAAAATTTTGTCTTTATCTATACCTTCTCTTTCTGCCATATAAGCCTTTACCAGGGCTCCAAACATTTGCTGTGGCGATTTGCATGAAGATAAAAGGGAAAGGAGCTCAGGATAGTTTTTTTCCATATAAAGCACCCACGCCGGACAGCACGAAGTGAACATGGGAAAAGGTCCGCCTCTTTCCAGCCTTTCCAAGAATTCATGCCCCTCTTCCATGGCAGTCAGGTCCGCAGCAAAGCAAGTATCATACACCCTGTCAAAACCCAGCTTTCTTAAGACCGAAGCCATTTTTCCAGGGACAATACTACCCGCTTCCATACCGAATTCCTCCCCCAGGCTTACTCTCAAAGCTGGAGCGCACTGCGCGATTTTAACTACGCTATCATCCTCAAGGACCTCTTTTACCCTTTCAAGCTCCGACACGTCGCTAGCAGCGCCTGTAGGGCAGGTGACTACGCACTGGCCACAGTTGATACACCGACGTTCGTCAATCTCATGCGGTATCAAAGGCTCTCCAAAGCATGCACCTGTCCCACAAACCTGCGAACACAAAGTACAGCCTTTGCAAAGCTCCTTATTTATCTCAACTATCGCCATTTTCTTCACTCCTAGTGAAAATATTTACCGCACAAAATTTTAACTGCGGTGTCTTGGCTACCGGGTCCAGTGCATCTATTGTAAGGTAATTGGCCGCAGCTTCCGCAAAGTGGAAGGGCACAAACACAACACCCTGCTTTATCTTTCCGGTCACTCTTGCAGGAAGTTTTATCTTTCCCCTTCTCGATTTTACGTAAACTTCGTCGCCGTCGGATATTCCCAGCTTTTGCGCATCAGCAGGATTTATTTCAACAAAAGGCCCAGGACATTTTTTGTTGAGAAAATCTATTTTTCGGGTCATAGTACCTGTGTGGTAATGAAAAAGTACTCGTCCTGTAGTAAGGACAAGGGGATATTTTTCATCGGTCCTTTCAGCGGGTGGCGTATAATCCACAGGAATGAATTTACCTTTCCCCCTTGCAAAAGAACCTTTGTGAAGATAAGGTGTTCCCGGATGGTCTTTATGAGGACATGGCACCTGAATGCCCGGTCCTTCCAACCTGTCGTAGGATATTCCTCCGTAGGAAGGAGTAAAGCTTGCGATTTCATCCATTATTTCTGAAGGGTCCGCGTAAGTCATGGGATAACCCATGCGGGCGGCAAGTTCTGATATAATCTGCCAGTCAGGCTTGGAATTCCATAAAGGCTCAATGGCTTTTCGCAGCCTCTGAACTCTGCGATCGGTTCCGGTGAAAGTTCCGTCCTTTTCGGCAAAGGAGCAAGCCGGCAGCACCACATCGGCAAATCTTGCGGTTTCCGTAAAGAATATGTCTTGAACCACAAGAAATTCGAGGTTTCGCAGGGTTTTTTCTACATGCGAAAGATGGGCTTCGCTCACCACAGGATTTTCGCCTATTATGTACATGGCCTTAATAATGCCTTTTTCTGCAGCTTCAAACATTTCCGGCACAGTCAATCCCGGAATTTCTGGGATTTCAACACCCCAGGCCCTGGAAAATTTTTCGCGAACTCTTGGATCTTTTACTTTCTGGTAACCGGATAAAACGTCGGGAAGGGCCCCCATGTCGCAGGCTCCCTGGACGTTATTCTGGCCTCTTAGTGGGCAAAGACCAGCACCGGGTTTTCCTACATTGCCGGTGAGCAATACCAAATTCGACAAAGCAATTACGTTGTCGGTACTGCAGTTGTGCTGTGTTATACCCATACAGTAAAGGATCATTGCCCTCTCAGCACCGGCGTAAATGCGGGCAGCCCGCCGGATATCCTCGGCTTTTACTCCCGTAATTCTTTCTGCCCTTTCCGGCGTCCACTGAAGGATGTTTTGTCTTAACTGTTCGAAACCTTCTGTTCGCTCTTTAATGAATTCTTCATTGATAAGGCCGTCATTTATTATCACATTCATCATGGCATTTATCAAAGCCGCATCGGTTCCCGGCAAAAGGCAAAGGTGGACATAGGCCCTCTCTGCAAGGTGTGTTTTCCTGGGATCCGCCACTATCAATTTTGCTCCTTTTTTTATGGCCTCAACTATCCGCGAGCCTATCAAAGGATGCTGCTCTGTTGTATTTGAGCCTATCACGAATAAAACCTGGGTTTGTGTTATTTCGTCTATCGAATTTGTCATCGCTCCCGCACCCATCGTTTGGGCCAGACCGGCCACTGTCGGGGCGTGTCACAACCGAGCACAATGGTCTATGTTGTTCGTAGCCAAAACAGCTCTCGAGAATTTCGAGATAAGGTAATTCTCTTCAGATGTGGCTCTAGCTGAACTTAAAACTCCAAAGGCTGAGCCGCCGTATTTTTCCTTTATATTATGGAATTTTTCAGCGACCATTCCAAGGGCTTCATCCCAAGTGGCCTCTTTAAAACTTCTGTTTTCTCTAATAAGTGGCATCTTCAGCCTTTCAGGAGAATGTACAAACTCATGGGCCAGCATGCCTTTGATACAAAGCGTACCTTTGTTTATTGAATCATTTACAGCCGGGGAAGTTCGAACAATTTTTCCATTTTTCACGTGAAGGATTATCGAACAACCACACCCGCAGTATGGACAAATCGTTTTAACATACTTTGTCAACGCTATCCCACCTTTCGAAATCTTCTTCCTTCCAATTTATTGCTCTAAGCGGGCAGGCTTTCAAGCAAAGCAAGCATTCCATACAGCTTTCTTCTATGACCTCATAAATCTCTTTCACCCCATAATGTTTTTCTTCAATTGCATTAAAAGGGCATAGATGGAAACATGTCCCGCATCCAATGCATTCATTCTTATCTATTACTAGCAACCTATAACCCCCTTTTGTTAAATATTTCACAATTATATTTTACTAATTTGTTATTTTTTTGTCAATTTTGCTTGTTTAACTTACGGAGGCATTCTATAACGCCTAAGCAAATAAAAATGCCGGAGGGCGATTCTCCGGCATTTTATATCTACATCCTTCGGGATTCCAATTTTACTTTATCTTTATGTTTGCCGTACAGTATCTTTGCAGTGCCGTTGTTTATAGCTTCCTTGACGCTGCTTTTTGCAGCAAAGGCGTCTACCGCTTTCGCACCTTCCTCCTTCGAAATCAACGCTCCCGGACCTCCAACGCACCCGCCGACGCAGGCCATTCCTTCCACGAAATTCGAATCAAGAGTACCTTTTTCTATAGCATCGAGTATTCTTTTGCATTCTTTTATTCCGTCACCCTGGCAGGCCTTCACTTCCATGTCGGGCCTCATAGATTTTACGCTGGATATAATGGCCGACGTAACACCCCCTGTGTGGGCATATATTCTTCCGTCGTGCGATGCATCAATTATAGGCATTCTTACGCTTATTTCCGCCAGGTTTATTTTATAACCTTCGAATATCGCGAAAAGTTCCTCGAACGTCAGGACGCAGTCCACCGCATCCTTGAGTTCCGGCAATTTTGCCTCGGTCTTTTTTGCTATGCACGGACCAATAAACACGACTTTTGCGTCTTTATCTTCGGCCTTGATAAACCGGGCTATGGCTACCATGGGCGAAACCGAATCGGATACCATGCCTTCTATTTTACCCCGGTAACTTTTGGCCAGCCTCACAAAAGGCGGACAGCAGCAGGACGTTATCATAAATTCGTCTCCTCTGTCCATGCGCCGGATGAACTCCTCGGCTTCCTTCACTGTTATCATATCTGCGCCTAGGGCAACTTCGATGACATCGTAAAACCCCAGCATGAGTAAGCCCGACTTCACCTGCTCCTCACTTACTTCCGGTCCAAACTGCCCGGCAAAAGCTGGTGCCAGCACGGCATAGACCCTTGGATTTTTCTTAATCAAATTGATGGTCTGAGCTATCTCCGTTTTGTCGGCAATGGCACCTTCAGGACAGGCTATTATGCAAAGTCCGCAGGATATACATTTTTCCAGGTCTATAGCTGGGCTTTTATCGTCTTTTACCTCTATAGCTTTCGGCTCGCACGCAATTTTGCATCCGCAATCCTGGCCGTATCTGGTGCAAGCCTTTTCTATAACCGAAATAAACGGAAAATCTACTACTTCGGGGATCGCACCTTTTTCAAAAGTCCCAAGCGCCGCCCGAACTCGGGCCTCTGCTTCTTCCCGGCTTAATTTGTCCCCAATCGATTCCATAACCGCCGCATATACGTCCTGCAGGTTGTCCAGCTTTCGTGCATGTTCAGCTATTAGCTTATAGATTTCCCGTCTTAGTTTTTTTACGCTTTCTTTCAAATCCTTACCACTCCCCTAACTCATACTTTTAAAAAAACAAGCCGGCGGGGCATTACCGGCTTTCTCAATTCATTTTTCATTATTTAAAAAAACAAGATAATGCCAGCCGTATTCCGGAATCAGAAATCTAAATACCTTTTCTCCGGCTTCCATCGCCTCTAGAAGTTCCTTCTTGACGTAAACTTTTATATCGCCGTCGACCGTAAACACTTCAAAGTTTTCTTCATTTTCAGGCTTCCCCACCAGACCTGATGGGGCATAAAAAGCATTTCATCAGCCGTGAACGCCAAGCCTTTTTTCGATATACATTACTTTTCCTCGTTCCCTCACGTAATTTTTAGCCCAAGGGGATAAATCGGCTTTCACCTTTATTTTTCCCTCCGGAAAAAAATTTAAAAGAGGAGGGGATTTAACATCCCCCACTCATAAAATGAATTACATTAATTACGTCACCATCTTTTATTTTATGAGTGGAATAACTATCCACCGGAATTACCTTTCCGTTGACTATAACCGTAATCATGGGATGGGAGTACTTTTTTATTCTCAATACATCTTCAACCGTCATTCCATCTGTAAAATCCAAATCTTCGTTGTTGACTTTTATCACTTAGCTCCCCTCCTCTTTTTGCTTGTACTTCTTTTTACACCTGGTATTTGGCTATTAATTCCACCACATCGGGGAAATCTATTCCGAGTTTTTTTGCGGTTTCAAGGGTCGGAACTCCGTTTTTGTTCCAGCCCCTGCGCTTATAAACCGCATCCATAAGCTTTTCGAATTGGCTTTCCCTGTATTGCCTGAGCATAGTCATCTTTTCTTCCTTGGCCTTGCCTTCAATATCGTATCCTAACTCTTTCAGCTGTTTATCGTACCTTTCCGCTCTTGATTCGTATTCTTCCTTTGTCGCAGGTCCTAAAAGCCTAAACGGCGGCATGTCGTATTCCCGAGTTCCCTTGCCCATTTTGAGGTTAAAAATCCTCTGGAAATTAAATACCCTCTCAGACTGCAGCAAAAGTTCTTCTTTCGTTATGTTTTTGCCCGTCACTCCGTTGAAAAGGTCTACGTAGTTTTGGACATGGGCCGGAATCTTATGCGGCTCATCGGTCATCGCGTTGTCGGCAGGCACAATGTCGTTCCACGGAAGTTTGCACAATCCCTGGAGGCTGAACCAGGTGCGGAAAATCGGGAAGTAATGGAGAGCTTCCGCTTTATCTTCGAAGGTGGGTATTTGCTTGTTAACCATATCCATGAAAATTAGCCACGCTTCATCGTGCTGCGGTCCTTTGTTGGCGAATGCATAACCTCCCTGCTGGGCCAGGGATTCCTTGCTTACGTACATGGACACTTCAAGGCCTTTTATTTCCATGCTTATATCCCGCAGCAATTTTGGATCAGCACCTGTTTTTTCAAGGATATATTCCCGAAGGTTCTTTACTCCCTGCCCGGCTATTTTTCCGAACCCCTCTCCTCTTGCCATCTGGTGTAAAAGCTCCAACGCCGCATCGGCATTTCCGAATTTGAGCTCAAGTCCCCCAGTAATTTCTTTATTTATTATGCCTCTCTCATAGCATTCCATAGCAAAGCCGACAATGTTCCCAAAGGAAATGGTATCAAGCCCGTAAGTATCGCAGTAAAAGTTTGCCTCTATAACGTATTCCGGGTCAAATATCCCGCAATTTGCGGCAACCGCAGCGATGGTCTCGTATTCCGCTGCATCTACGCACACCTTTTGCCCTTTGTAAGGGCCTGTTTTTACCTCATAATTGTCCACCGCTTTTGCACACGAAAGCGAACAACCATACCAGCAGTTATCGGGCACATTTTGAGTAAAGTATTTTTCTCTAAAGACTTTGGATGTTATTTTATCAGCATCCGGATGGGAACCGTACTGGAAATTCATTACAGGTAGTAAATCATAATCATTCATAACTTCAACCAGGTTAGCCGTCCCCACTTCCCTCATCCTGTTTTGCAGCTTATCGAGCTCAAAAATTTCTTTATGAAGCCTTAACGCCGCATTGATGATCTTTTCCTTATCGGCAGGATTGTTTGAATCGCCAGTCACTCCTTTGTACTTCACAACGACGGCCTTTATCTTCTTGTCCCTGAAGACCGTTCCTGACCCGCCTCTTCCGGCTTGTTTTACCCTGACGGCCCTTCTTTTGACGTCATAGAAGGATACGTTGAGCATACCAATCAGAGTGTTCTCCGCCCCTTTGCCGGACGAAACAACGGAAATGTTCCTTTTGTCTTCTTCGGAATCCGCATACCTTTCCGTTAATTTTTCCGCTAAAAGGTGGGTATCGGCAGGTTCATCGGAAGCATCTTCTATAACTACTTTTCCTCTGTTTCCATCGATGAATACAATTACGTCCCTGTCCGATTTTCCTTGAATCTCCAGAGCATCCCATCCAGAGAATTTCAGAAGTGGCGCAAAATAGCCGCCTACATTGTTATCCATCGGACATCCGGTGAGAGGTGAAAGGGTCACTACTGCCGCTTTCCCCGAACCCGGGTACTGGGTAATTCCGCAAATAGGGCCCCCGGCAATTATTATTTCATTTTCCGGATCATTCCATTTCGTGTCACTAGAGACGGCATTCCATAAGTACCAAAGGCCAAATCCCCTTCCTCCTACAAAAATTTCTTTCATCTTTTCCGTGACAGGCTTTTCCTTAATCGTCATCTCCGATAAATTGATATACAAGGTCTTTCCGGCATATCCTTTTTCCACTTTTGCAGGAGTATATTCGTAAGTCGCCAATATTTTGCCCGCCATTTTCCCATACCCCCTTACTCTTGAAATTAATCTTGCTCCTCAAAATAAATTGCTCCCGTGGGACAGGCCCTCACGCAGGCACCGCAGGCTATGCATTTTATGGGCTCGTTTATGTCTTTGTGGACGAACATCGCCTGCTCGGGACAAAATCCCACGCACATATAACATCCTACGCACTTTTCCGCATCGATTCTCACCGCACCATTTTTTGCTTTGTAAATTGCCTCGACGCTGCAAATCGATATGCATTTCCCGCAGTGGTTGCAAACGAAGATATCGTAACCGCTTTCCGCTCCTGACCTTTCTTTTATCCTGATTGCCGATTTATCTGGGTCCTCAACTTTGTAAAGAACTTTAGAGCACGCTATCATACATGCCCTGCACCCGGTACAAAGGTCCGGTCTGGACTTGACTATTTTCATACAATTTCCTCCTTCCTATTTAGTCTACTTAGTAGCCCAGTACAAAAATTTTTAAATACCCTATCTATTAATATTATACTACACTTATCTGATTTTTCCTTTTTTAATTTACATACAATAAAAAAGGAGCCCTCGGGCCCCATTTTTATTGGTGTTTTTATTATTTTTTTTCAAGCTCTTCCTCCACCTTTTTGAACAATCCATCGGCGAGGCGAATACCTTTCTCCAAAATGGAGCTGGCCTTTTTTTCTACATCTTTAACAAAATCCTCGTCTTTAATCCAGTTTAAATTTATCTTTACATTCAGCCATCCGCCGTAGAGCGCCGCTTTAAGGCATTGAATCCCCACACCTATATCGCTTATCGCAGCTGAAGTTGTATTTCCAAGTGCTCTTTCGTGCAACTTGAGGGACTTTAAGCTTTCTTCCATTACAGAAAGCGGAACAAGGGTTGCTTCTTTTAAAGCCTGCTCCATAGCTTCACTTCTTAATTTTTCCTCTTCTTCTGTCGTGTGCGGCATTTTTAAGGATCCCGCCACCTGATTAAAGGCTTCAGCGTCTTTGTCTATTAAATTTATAAGGGACTCTTTTGTTCTTCTCGCTTCCTCCAAAATCTCTACTAACAGTCCTTCTTTATCCTTAAATTTCTCTTTTCCATAAGATAGGTTCGAAACCATCGATACCAGTGCCGTCCCTATCGCGCCGACGAGTGCCGAAGCTGAACCCCCACCGGGAGCGGGACTTTTAAAAGCTAGCTGATCCACAAATTCTTTGATGCTGTATTCCGAAAGCAGCATTTTATATCCCCTTTCTTTCATTCCCGTTTCTTTGAAATACAACTTTTCCTTTCTTTATTACGGTTCTTACAAGGTTTACTCCGTAGTGGTAAAATATAAAATCCAGATCCGGCGCATCCCATATTACTATGTCGGCCTGCTTTCCGACCTCGATGGTGCCGACAGTTGTGGCTCTTTTTACGGAAGCTGCGGCATTCAAAGTAACAGCAGTCAGAACTTCTTCCGGCGTCATTCTGTACTTAAGGCAGGCCAGGTTCATAATAAGTTGCAGCGATTCGGTCGGCGAAGAACCGGGGTTGAAATCGGTGGCAAGTGCCACCGGCACCCCTTCTTCTATCATGGTTCTTGCGCGGGCAAAGGATTCTCCTAGGTAAAAAGATGTGCCGGGCAATAGCACAGCAATGGTTCTCGCTTTAGCCATCGCCCTGATTCCGTCATCGGTTGCGTAAATCAGGTGCTCCGCCGAAAGTGCACCAACTTCTGCTGCGAGCCTTGCGCCGCCAATTGGCGTGATCTCATCGGCGTGAATTTTAGGTACGAGGCCATGGACTTTTGCGCATTCTAATATGTATCTTGATTCTTCGATCTCAAAGACTCCTTCCTCACAAAACACATCGCAGAACTCAGCAAGTCCTTCCCGCGCCACCGTGGGTATCATTTCCTCCACAATCAGCCGTATATATTCTTTTTTGTTCTCCCTGTACTCCACGGGAACCGCGTGGGCTCCCATAAAAGTTGGCACCACATCCACTGGGTGAAGCCTGTTCAGCTCCTTTATGGCCACCAGTGACTTTATCTCATCCTCTAAGTTAAGTCCGTATCCGCTCTTGGCTTCACAGGTGGTCGTTCCGTATTCGAGCATGCAGTCGAGAGCCTTCATTCCGTTTGAAATCAGCTCTTCTAAAGAAGCTCTTCTGGTTTTTTCGACGGTTTCGAGTATCCCGCCCCCCATCTTGAGAATATCAAGGTATTTTACGCCCTTCAATTTCAGTGAAAGCTCTTTCTGCCGCCAGCCAGAAAAAACAAGATGGGTATGGGGGTCCACAAGGCCAGGGGTGACCAGGTTCCCCCCGGCGTCAATTAATTTGGTATTTTCACTAGGTTCAAAATCCATTAGATTATTTGCTTTTCCCACGTCGGTGATAACGCCATCCTTTACCGCAATAAAAGCGTCTTCGATAAGCTCAATATGACCTTGCTCTTTGCCACCTTTTGCGCTATTTCCAACCGGAGTAGCTAACATTCCTATGTTTTTTATCAAGAGATCAGAATTACAAATCATGTTCATCCTCCATCTTATTCGGGAATCAAATAATTCTCGAGTATCTGCTTTTTGTCATCGAAATTCTCAAGTTGCAGGTAATACTTTGCCACATCTATCAGAGCTTTCATGGGCGTTATGCCGACAATTTCGCTCCCAATGACATTCACACCGTATCTTTTGGCTTCTATTTTTATAAGTTCAAATGCCCTGTAGAGGGAAGTTTTTTCGTAATTCGTCATGTTCATGGAAACCTGTGCTATATTTTTGTCCTCCAGCATAACTCCTATGGCCCTGACGTTTTTCAGGCCTCCACCGCTTTCCCTGATAACTTTTGCTATGTTTTTGGCAATATTTATATCAGAAGTATTTAAGTTCACATTAAAGGCGATGAGCGGCATTCTCGCCCCCACTGCTACTGCGCCTGCCGTCGGGTGTATTTCAGGTTTTCCAAAATCGGGAGCCCATGCAGGGCCTTTTATTTTCTCTGCCATTCCCTCGAATTCGCCGCGCCTTATATCGGCCAGGCTTTTTCGTTCTGGCCTCGTCGCCGACTCTTCGTATAAAAACACGGGTATCGAAAGTTCTCTTGCAATTCTTTCCCCGACCTGGCGAGATATTTCAACACATTCTTCCATAGTTACGTCTTTTACAGGAACAAAGGGTATGACGTCAACAGCACCCATCCTCGGATGCTCGCCTTTATGTTTTGTCATGTCTATTAATTCTGCTGCCTTTGCCGCCGAAGCAAAGGCAGCCTCCTTTACGCCCTCCGGGTCGCCGACGAAAGTGAAAACGCTTCGATTGTGATTTTGATCGTAAGAATAATCAAGGAGCCTCACGCCTTTTACGGCTCGGATGGCATCAGCTATTGCTTCTATTACCTCTTTTCTTCTTCCCTCGCTAAAATTGGGAATGCACTCAACAAGCTTAGCCACAGGCCAACCTCCTTCCTTTTACTTCAGCATCGGCATTTTTATCCCGTGTTCTTTGGCAGTCCTTATGGCTATATCGTAACCGGCATCGGCATGGCGCATTACACCTGTTCCGGGGTCGTTATTTAGCACCCTTGAAATCCTGTAGGCCGCATCATCCGTCCCGTCGGCTACCACCACTACGCCCGCGTGAATTGAATAGCCGATACCAACGCCGCCGCCGTGGTGGACAGAAACCCAGGTGGCTCCCGATGCCACATTGAGCAAGGCATTCAAGATAGGCCAGTCGGCTATGGCGTCGCTGCCGTCCTTCATGGCTTCGGTTTCCCTATAGGGGGACGCAACAGAACCTGTATCGTGGTGGTCCCTACCTATAACTATAGGTGCAGAGAGTTCTCCTTTTCTCACCATCTCATTGAAAGCCAGAGCTGCTTTGGCTCTTTCTCCATACCTCAGCCAGCAGATCCTTGCCGGAAGGCCCTGGAAGGCGACCCTTTCCCTTGCTAATTTAATCCAGCGGGCAAGGTGTTTGTCCTCGGGGAAAAGTTCCAGGATCTTTTCGTCGGTCTTGTAGATGTCTTCCGGATCTCCGGAAAGTGCAGCCCAACGGAAAGGACCGCTTCCCTCGCAGAACAGGTCTCTTATAAACTCCGGTACATAACCCAAAATTTTAAATGCATCGATTACTCCTTCGTCGTAAGCCTGCCGCCTTATGTTGTTGCCGTATTCGAATACCACGGCACCGCGTTTTTTCATCTCGAGCATCGCCCTTACGTGGTTGGCTATGCTCTTTTTGGCCTTTGCTATATACTCCTTAGGATTGGTTTTCCTGAGCTTGATCGCCTGTTCAAGAGTCATCCCCGCGGGGACGTAACCGTTGAGAGGATCATGAGCGGAAGTCTGATCGGTCACCACATCGGGTATTATACCCCTTCTCGCCAGTTCCGGATGCACCTCAGCCGCATTGCCCACGAGCCCTATGGAAATGGCCCTTCCCTCTTCCTTCGCCTTGAGAGCCATATTGATAGCCTCATCCAGGTCTTCTACTATTACGTCGCAGTACTTGGTTTTTATCCTCTTTTCTATCCTGCTTCTATCTACCTCTACTACCAAAGCCACGCCTTCGTTCATGGTTATGGCAAGGGGCTGCGCTCCACCCATTCCGCCCATACCGGCAGTCAGGACCAGCTTGCCCTTGAGCGTACCACCAAAATATTTATTAGCACAAGCTGCAAAGGTTTCGTAGGTACCCTGCAAAATACCCTGGGTGCCTATATATATCCAACTGCCGGCTGTCATCTGGCCGTACATGGTAAGACCCTTTTTCTCAAGTTCCCAGAAATTTTCCCAGCTAGCCCATGCAGGGACAAGCATCGCGTTCGATATTAATACTCTGGGCGCCATAGGATGGGTCTTAAAAATTCCTACAGGCTTTCCCGACTGGATGAGCAGCGTCTCGTCATTCTCCAAATTTCGCAATGCCTCTACTATTTTGTCAAAGCACTCCCAGTTTCTGGCAGCCTTACCGGCACCCCCGTAAACAATTAGTTCATCGGGTTTTTCGGCAACTTCAGGGTCTAGATTGTTCATAAGCATCCTCAGAGCGGCTTCCTGTTGCCAGCTCTTGCAGGAAATTTCCTTGCCCCTCGGGGCTCTTATAACCCTTTTCATAAAATCATGCCTCCTTGAAAGTTATTTTATTATATATAATTCTCAATTTACTCCTTTTACCCTTCGGAAAAATTCCTCATTATGTGGAATTTTTTGTATTTTCTACACACTACTATGCTCGCTGCCAACTGCCCTTTTCATCACAAGATGGATATTATTCCAATTCCCCAATCACCCCTTCTATTTTTCTCACTAACTCGCCACTTTTTATGATATTCGCAAGTTTTTTTACATCTAAGCTCAACACCCTGTCTTCAACAATTTTAGGCACTATATCCCTCACAATCTTGTAGGTCACGTCAGTTCCCTTTCCCAACTTAATCGAGCGGTTTTTCTCCATCCTAAAATCTAAAGCCTGAGCGGCACACAAAAGCTCGATGGCCAATACATTGGTGGTATTCTCGACAATTTTCAAAGCTTTTCTGGCCGCGATTGTACCCATACTTACGTGGTCTTCTTGATTGGCAGAAGAAGGTATCGAATCGACGCTGGCCGGAAAGGACAGGGTTTTGTTCTCAGAAACTAAAGCAGCAGCAGTGTACTGGCTTATCATCAGACCAGAATTCAACCCGCCCTTTTCTGTCAAAAAGGCTGGCAATCCCTCATTGAGATGTGGATTCACAAGTCGCTCTATGCGGCGCTCCGAAATATTTGCCAGTTCCGACACGGCTATACTGAGATAATCCATGTTTATGGCCACTGGCTCCCCGTGGAAATTGCCTCCCGAAATTACCCTTTCTTCTTCGGGAAATATAAGGGGATTGTCTGTAGCCGAATTAATCTCAATTTCCATTACTTTTTTCACATGCTTTATGGCATCTTTTACAGCACCGTGCACTTGAGGTAAGCATCTTAATGCATAGGCATCCTGCACTTTCAATTGTCCCTGACGAGTAACAAACTCGCTTCCCTCTAACAACTTTCTCATATTTCTTGCGCACGAGACTTGCCCAGGATGAGGCCTCACTGCTTGGACCTTTTCATCTAACGCGTCGATTACTCCGTTCAAAGCTTCAAAGCTTAAAGCCCCACAAATGTCGGCGACTTTTGATATGTTCACAGCGCAGGCGAGGGCAAGGCTTCCCACCGCCGACATGGCCTGAGTTCCGTTTATCAACGCAAGGCCTTCCTTTGCCTCAAGAACTACGGGTTTTATGCCGGCGCGTTCCAAAGCTTTCCCGCCAGGCAATCTTTTACCCTCATAAACAGCCTCTCCCTCCCCTATCATTACCAGAACCATATGGGCAAGAGGTACTAGATCCCCGCTTGCCCCGAGTGACCCCTGACACGGCACAAGCGGTGTAACCCCTTTATTCAGCATTTCAATTAAAGTCATTATCGTAGAAAGCCTTACTCCCGAGTAGCCTTTTGCGAGGGCATTAACCCTTAAAAGCATCATTGCCCTTACTACTTCTTCTGGAAGATAATCCCCCACACCCACCGCATGGCTCCTTATTAAATTTATTTGCAATTCCCGGCTATCATCCGGCGAAATTACAACATTACATAATTTACCAAAACCTGTGGTAACGCCGTAGATTACTTCTCCTTTTTCTACTATTTTTCTCACATATTGCCTTGAACGTTTTATTTTTTCTGCAGCATCATCGGAAAGTTCTACCTTTTCACCCTCAAGTGCCACTTTCAATACATCTTCTACGGTTAGATTTTCGCCGCTTATTATCATTTCCGTCCTCCTTCGCAGAAACTGCTTAATCTTCTTGTTCAATAATAGTTTAATACACTAAAAACCCCCAAAAAGTCGTCAAGGGAACCTCCTTCAAGAAGGTTCCCTCGAAAATCAAAAACGAAAGATTTGTTTTTATTAGATTTTTATTCTACAAACTTCTTGATTTTCCTTCTTTTTTATAAAAATAGGCACAGATTTTTTGTGATTGACATATTTTATATTGCCCATAAACCTTTCCGAAAAGGAGGCCTAACCGTGCAATCACGCCAAGCCTTTGGTTCTAGAATATTGCGTCGGGGTATGTGCGGCAAAGATGTTGCCGAGCTGCAGATGAAATTACAATCCCTTGGATATTATACAGGTCCTATAGATGGCATCTTCGGCCCTTTAACTGAGAGGGCAGTAAGGCAACTACAGCGTGACAATAATATTAAAGTCGACGGCATAGTTGGACCTCAAACTTATGCAGTATTAGAACAACTTATACCATAAACTGTTTAGGGGTGGAAATCCACCCCTTACCCATATTACTCTAAGTGGTAATAATGCTATGTTCTTTCGATAGCCGCCATAATTTTATCCATCATGCTTTCTTTTTCGCTGCTATTTGATTTTTGCCACACTACTTCAAAAAGTACCCCCATTCCAGGAAGTGCCTGCTCCTCTCGAGTTTGTATGGTCTCGTTGATGTATTCTTCCACCTCCTCCCGCCTACTTCCCGCTAGGTTTTTCAATACCAGTTCCCTGATGTCTAACGATGCCACCGTTTCTTTCCTCCTTCATTTTGTTTTTCTCAATTTAATAATTCCCTCAATTAAGGCTAAAAATACTAAAAAAATAAGGGGCGGTTACGCCTCTTGAAGTTTTAAGCAATTTTTTAATCGTTTGATTCCGCTCCTATATTAGCATTAAAATTCTTCTGGATCGCGTGCAATGCCAATGAAAGGGCAATTACGCCATAAGCCACGAAAGACCTGAAAAACTCCCCTATTTGCGGATCACCGAAGAGGTTTTTACCGGCATTGGGCGAAACTATGAACAGTGTATGGAACAAAATGGTGCCTATTATGGCATTGCTTATAGTAGCTTTTGTAACCGAAGCTCCACCCACTAAAATAGCCGCAACGGCAAACATCCCGACCTGTTCGTGGCTGCTGTAAGTCTGAAGAGTTCCTATGTTCTGCAAAAAGATTATCTGTCCCCAGGCTGCAAGAAGTGTGGATATCGTAATAGCAACCAGTCTCGTCCTTTCCACGTCAATCCCTGCCACTTCCGCCACATGCATATCCTGACCTACCGCCCTGAAATCCTGTCCGATTTTAGTCTTCAGGATAAATTCGGTAAAAAGGCACAAAAGCCCAATCAATATAAAAGAAGCGACAGGTATTTTTACCCCCATCATATTTATGCTTAATAGATTATCCAATGCATACTGGATAAGCGAAAGGTCTATGGCGTTCTTTAAACCGACGCCGCCCGGCAGCACAATTTCCGGGTTCTTTATAGGAATGATGGTACCTACAAACAGTAAAAATACTAACTGGTACAATCCCATCGCAAAAAAGCCCAGAATCAAACTGGTAATCATTTCCTTGCCCTTGGTTTTATTTAATAATATACCGGTGGCGTACCCGAAAACCAGCGCAAAGGGAACCGAAATTAACATAGCAAGAAAAAGACCCGAAATGCCGCCTATATTCCACACTTTTATTGCAATAAGGCCTATTTGCCCTGCCATAGCCCCTATAACAAGAGCGAAATTCAGTCCCATTCCTGCCACCACAGGGATTATAAGGGACAAAACCAGGAAAAGATTCCTGTCCAATCTATTGACAATCTCGTTCACGATGTAAAGGAAGCTTAGTTTTGAAGCCACAACCCCTCCCAGACATATCACGAAAAACAATAGGGGAACCATATTGGTCCTTACGAGTTTTATCAGTGTTTTTTTCGAAAACATAGCTTTCATCTCATTCATTCCCTCCTACCCTGGTTAATGCGTACAATATTACTCCATTACTTACTATTATCCTCACTACCTCCGACAGATTCCCTTCCGGCATCATTCTATTAATCACCGGCAGCGAAATGGTAAGGAGGGATTGAAATAAAATCACTCCAGCTATTACGTTGGAAATTGAAGCCTTCCTCGCTGTTGCCCCGCCAATTAATATTGCGGAAATCGCAGCGAAAGGCATCATCAAGGGGCCGGTGTAAAGCTGGAAAAATCCGTAGCTTTGGGCATACACAAGTATGCCGATTCCACCCAAAACCATGGAGAGTATAGTCCCTATGGTCCTATATTTATCCACATTAATTCCCGAAGCTTGTGCAAACCTGGGATTGCTCCCCGCAGCCATCATGGCGATTCCCGTCTTGGACCTCAAAAAAAGCCAGATGAAGAAACAGCAGACGGCAAAAAACAAAAAAGTACCTATGGGTAAGTCAACATTGGGCAGGGTTATCAACCGGTCCAGCACCTTATCGTATTTATTTGCCAGGGTTATGGTGGTTCTGAGACCTCTTCCTCCTATTGCCCACACCATTTCGGGATTCCTAAAAGGAAGCAGCAACCACCCGATGCACATCAAGGACACGACTGAAAAACCCATATATGTCCCTACAGTCATCTCGTCCCCTTTAACCTTATTCAACAAGATGGAATACAAATAACCCGCCACTACCGAAAGAGGAATGGAAATCAAAACCGCCGTCAAAAAACCCTTCAATCCCACGATGTCCATTTCTATAGTTATGCATCCGGCAATCAAACCGCTTATGATTCCTATGGAAAGTGCAAAATTGAGTCCCGTTCCCGATACAATGCTCGGCACCATCGCCAGCACTAGGACGCTATTCATGCCTATTCTTACGAGTGAGTCCTTCAAAAGTCCGTAAACGCTTTGCTTTTGTATAATTGCTATAATTAGGAGTATTATAAGCAGGATCGTTATAAAAACTTTAGGATAACCGTACTTATCTACGAGCTTTTGCCACAGGTTTTTCATTACAAAGCCTCCTCCCTCGAATGGGATTTGTATTCTCCGGCCATCATCAGTCCGAAGTCGGTGTCTGAATCCTGAGGACTTAAGATGCCTTCGATTTTTCCGTCGTAGACGATTGCAATTCTATCGCAAATCGAGCGCAGTTCTCCCAATTCGCTGGAGGTCATAACTATGGTCATGCCCTCTTCGACATTGAGTTTCACCAGCAAATCCAAAACCAGTTTCTTTGCCCCTATATCGATACCTCTCGTGGGTTCAGAAACGAACAATATGTCCGGCTCAAGGACAAGAGCCTTTGCTATGCAGACCTTTTGCTGGTTGCCGCCGCTCAGCTGCCTGGTCTTTTGGGTGGGACCGGTGCATCTTATATCCAGCTCCTTTATGTACTTTAAGGCATTCTCCCGCACCTTTCTTTCATCAAGAAGTTTTATCCAATTTAAGCCCAAAAGGGGCTTTAAAAACATCCCTTTTACCTGCATCGCCCCTATGGCTATATTTAATTCAATGGATTCGTCAAGCATTAAACCTACGCCGCGTCTATCCTCCGACACGAAGGCCAAACCGTTTTCCATCGCTTTTCTGGGATTGTTCAATTCAATCTTTTTGCCGTTTTTATATACCTCCCCCTTTGCCCTGTAAAGCCCCATTATTCCGTTGGCGATGCCTATCTTTCCCTGGCCCGCAAGCCCTCCTATTCCTAAAATTTCTCCCCTGTAAACATCCAAATTTACGCCTTTCACCTGTTCGCCCGGCATATCGACGTAAAGATTTCTTATCGACAAAATAACCTCGGTATTTTTTTCTACCCTGCCCTTACTTTTTTCAACTCTCTCTATTTTCCTTCCCACCATCATCTGCGCCATTTTTTCAATCGATGCTTCTTCTTTTCTCATAGTGCCTACCTTTTCGCCGTCTCTTAAAACCGTTATATTATCAGCTACGGCCAATACTTCATTTAATCTATGGGTTATGAATAATATTCCTATCCCTTTTCTAGCCAGCATCTTCATGGCATCGAGCAATTTCTCGGCTTCGCTTTCGGCCAACACAGCGGTAGGCTCATCGAAAATAAGCAGTTTTACATTCTTCTTGTCTATTTCCCTGGCTATTTCCACAAACTGCATGTATCCTACAGGCAGCCCTGCAACGGGAAGCCACTCATCCACATTCATCCCAAGCTCATTCAATGCTTTTTTTGCATCTTTTCTCATGGCGGCCACATCTAAAGTCTTAAGCTTAGGTCCGAAAATTTTACTAGCTATATTGTCCTTCAGTATCTCCCGGTTTAACTTTATGTTTTCCGTTATCGTGAACCCCGGCAGGAGCATGAACTCTTGGTGGACCATTCCTATGCCTAGCTCCATAGCTTCTCTAGGCGATTTTATTTCAACGGGTCTTCCTTCAAACAGTATTTCGCCGGCAAATCCGCCCGTGCTGAAGATTACCGGCATTCCGAAAATGATGTTCATGAGAGTTGATTTCCCCGCACCGTTTTCTCCCACCAGTGCGTGGATTTCTCCCGGCTTTACGGCGAGGCTAACTCCCTTTAAAACTTTGTTTCCGTAGTATTCCTTTTCTATTTCTCTCAGCTCTATAATGTAGGTATTTTTGTTTTCTCCCATATCAAACTTTCACCTCTAGAAGAAAATAAAAAATATCACTTATGAGGGGATTGCCCTTAAAAAGCGGCAATCCCCTAAGCTTCCAAAATTAAATTAGAAGGTTATGTAGTCGCTCAGAACCATATAGAAATTGTCGTGCTTTATTTCCTTCCCATCCGCACCCACTTCGACGTAATTGCTTATTTCAATCTTCGTATCACCGGCAACTTCCTGCAAACACTTTTTAAAGGCTTCAGGGTCGTTTTTAGATGCTAATTTCCCTTCCGCGTAAAGTTTCGCGTATTCCACCGCAGCCGCAGTAAAGAGCATTCCTGCTGGAATCGGCCAGGTAGAGAACCTGCCCGTTCCTCCTTTTTCCGCAATTTTAGCCTTTATCTGCTCTATCACGTAATTCACGTCTCCGGCCTTGTCAGGAGGAATGTTTATGCCAAGGGCCCCAGGATAGCCGTGGAAGGGGCTAGGACAGCACTGCTGCACCACCATGGCACCTTGTTCTAATGCTGTTTTTATTAGAGGCTCCTGCATACCGCAGTTGGTGCTGAAAAATACGGTATCCTTTCCGTATTCGGCAACCTTTCTGGGAATGTCCTCGATGATGAACTGCTGCGCACCAGGCAATCCCGCATCACCTGTGGGGTCAGGCGCAGTAGCGTCGACGAATTTTATCCCCGCCTTTTCGCATTCCTGCTTCAATATGTCTCTTCTTCTGGCAAGAAGCGGGTAAGACATATGCCTCGGGAATGAATAATGCACAAAGGTCTTAGCTCCAAATTTTTTGGCCTGTTCCACCATTTTGTAGCCCATGGAAAGTTCATCAGCCTGAACAACTATATCGGCCTTGTCTCCGATGACATCCTGTTCGGCAGGGGTTATGGCAATCAAAAGAACGTCTGGACGCTGTTGCTTTATTTTTTCGAAAGCCGCCGCCGCACCGGGAACCGCCTGGTTCATAATCAGAGCCTTAACATTCTTGTCGGAAACCAAGGCAACAGCATTGGCTATAAGGGTCTCCTGCTCTTTCATAAAGTTGTCAGGCATCGTCTGGGTCACTATAATGTCCGGGTACTTTTTCTGGGCCTGCTCAGCGGATCTGAATTCTTCTTCGTTTTGAGAAACAGTATTGGTGTAGATGGCAATCTTATAGCCCGAACCTTGAGAGGCATTTCCACCCGAAGAGGAATTCTGCGTTCCGGTGTTCCCGCACCCTGCTACGCTCAAGCAGAACACTAAGATTAAAAATACAGAAATAAGTTTTTTAACCACTGAAGACCCCCCTTTTGATAATTTTAATGTTATGGTTTTTAATGATTTATATTTTTTCTTTATCCACCCCTTCCTTAAAATATTTTATATTTTTGATGTAAATAATATTATAAATTATGATTTGATAATCAATGGTATTTCTTATTCGACATTCAAAACAAAAAATCCTTCAACAACATAAA
The DNA here is from genome assembly GCF_900142995.1 of Caldanaerovirga acetigignens. NCBI lineage: Bacteria > Bacillati > Bacillota > Clostridia > Thermosediminibacterales > Thermosediminibacteraceae > Caldanaerovirga > Caldanaerovirga acetigignens. Next base: position 27,974 of record NZ_FRCR01000004.1, read on the forward strand.
AAGTTAGTTGTATAATTATCCTTGAGGTGATCATATATGTCGACATCAGAAAAGGACATCATAAAAGAATCGGCGGAAATAATAAAAAAATCCCGCTATACGCTAGTTCTTACAGGGGCGGGAATAAGCACTGAAAGCGGGATTCCCGATTATCGAAGCAAAGGCACAGGTCTTTGGGAAAAATACGACCCTATCCAGAAAGCAAGTTTATCCGCCCTTATGCATAATCCTAAAGAATTTTACGATTTTAACCTGCCGCGGTGGAGCAGCTATATTGACGCCAAACCCAACATAGCGCACAAAGTACTAGCTTTGATGGAAGAGCAAGGACTGATATATGGAGTGATTACCCAGAATATAGATGGGCTACACATAAAGGCGGGTTCCAAAAAAGTATGGGAAGTCCACGGACACCTTCGCACATGCCACTGCATGGAATGCGGTAGGTCCTATCCTTTCACAGAATTAAAAGAGCAATACGAAAAAGGCGTAAATCCTCCTCGGTGCAGGAAATGCAGCGGAATGCTTCGCCCCGACGTGGTGCTCTTCGAAGACCCAATGGGCAAGGATTATTATCGAGCTTTAGAGGCTTTAAGGGGATGCGAACTTTTGATAGTGGTGGGAAGCAGCCTTCAGGTTTATCCTGTTGCCGATATGCCCGGATACGCGGAAAAGCTAATAATAATAAACAGGGAACCCACTCCATGGGACAAAAAAGCCACTTTAGTTTTTCACTCATCTGCGGGCGAGTATTTCACAAAATTAGCTAGGGAATTAAATTTAGAATAAATTCTTTAAAAGTAGCGGCATTCGGCGAGAGGGTTCTACTTTTTTTGTACACCAGGTAAAAGTTCCTGCGAAGGTCCAGGTCCCCGATGCGGTAAACATTTATAAAGCCCATCTTTTCGTAATCCAACACGGCCTTTTGAGATATAACGGAAATCCCCATACCTTCTTTTACAGCATGTTTTACCGCTTCGGAACTGCCGAACTCCGCAACGACATTTAAATCTTCGAGTTTTATACCCTTGTCGCTCAATGCCTTTTCAAAAACCTTTCTCGTGCCGGAAGTTTTTTCGCGCAATACAAATCTTTCTTCAATAATATCGCCAATTGATACCGACTTCCCTTTTTCAAACCTCTTTTTTTTCCAGCAAACGGGCGTTATCAGCACCAGTTCATCGGTCATAAAAGATTCGAATACCAGCTCGTCGGTCGTCAAAGCGGTGCCTACAATACCCATCTCAACTTCCCCGTCGGAAACCATTCTTATAACCTCTCCCGAATCGGCCTGGTGTGCCTTTAACTTAACCCCGGGATACAGTTCGTTAAATTTTTTTATCAAAAATGGCAGTATGTAGACCGCCGGAATGGAGCTTGCGCAAATCTTGAGTTCCCCCTCCACGGTCCCCAAAAAATGCTTAATTTCTTCAAGAATCCTTACTTTCTCTTCCAAGATGAGTTTTGCTTTTTCGTACAAAATCCTGCCTGCCGGAGTTAATTCTACTTCCTTTCCCCGCCTGTCGAAAAGTTTTGCGTTTAGTTCTTTTTCCAGAGAAATTATATGGGAGCTTACCGTGGGTTGAGTCAAAAAAAGCGAAGCCGCAGCTTTTGAAAAGCTTTTATTTTCCGCTACTTTTACGAAAGCTTCTAACTGATGGAATTCCACCGTGAAAACCCCCGTCATTCTTTGTTCACAACTCTACAGGCAACGGCCGAAGCAGTACCACTTCATCTTGAGTTACCCGGCAGCTGTATGCAAAAAGTTCAACCCCGGCATTTGCGGCGACCCTTAGAGCCTTCCCGAAATTTTCGTCCATCGAATCATTGGGTGAAAAAATTTCGGCGTCGTCTCTCTGTACCACGAAAAATATGCCGGCGCCGAATCCCTCTTTCTTTGCTTTTGCAAGCTCAATCAAATGCTTTGCGCCTCTTCTCGTCGGCGCATCGGGAAAGAGGGCCTTGCCTTCTTCAACCAGGGTTACACCCTTGACTTCCATATAATAGAAAATTTCGCCATCGTTTCCAAGCGCGACGTCAAAACGGCTGTTGCCGTAAAATACTTCTGTCTTTACGCAGTCGTAATCGAGCTTCAACAACTTCTTTTTTGAAAGTTCGCTCGCTAGAAGCCGGGATGGCAAGGTTGAATCTATGGATATGAGGGTATTTCCCTTGTACACCATTATCAAATCATAAGGGTATTTTCTATGCGGATTTAGAGCTTTTTGCAGGATCACTCGGGCACCCGGTGTCAAAAGCTCTTTAAGCCTTCCGCTGTTTGGAACATGGACATTCTCTGACTTTTCGTTTATTTTCACGGAAGCGACAAACCTATTCAACCTTTTTTCAAAAACCCCGTTGACTTTTTCTCCATCGATTTTCATAATCCTTTCTCCTAAAGCAGCAATCTAAATTGTCCGGATTCAAATTCAGTTCTTACATAATAAGTTCTGTTGGGGTTAAAAAAATTTTCGAACGGAAAACCAAAAATAAAGCCTCTCCCGTAAATATCTACGATCATTAAATCTCTTACGTCCGGATAGGTCGTGAAAAACTTTTGGAGCACCTTGCCAAATGGAATCGCCAGCATGTTCGCAACCAAAAACGCCAATAAAATATTGATGATGGAAAGATGGTCGTAAAAAACCAGAACTAATATGAATACTGCCGAAAAGAGGAAATTCGCCCCCGCCATAGAAGTCCCGCACCGCGGGTGGATAGCGAGCTGACTTTCGCCGTTTTTCATGCGAAATAGCGCTTCTCTTGCCGCATCCAAAACTTCATAAGGCGGCGGAAGGTCGGGCCCCGATATCGAAAATCCATCGGAGTAAGCAAGGCCGCCTATGCGAAGCGTCCTGCCATACCTTTCTTCCAGCACATTAATGGTGGCGTGTTCAAGGCTGTGATTCTTCCTTACCCGCTTGTCCGTGGCGATTTTTAAAAGCTGCCACGGAATGGTTACGATGTTAAGCAAAGACTGGAAAACGAATACATACGGAAGCAGGAATATAAAGCCTATGAGGAAAAAAGCTAGAATTGGTAAAAAGAGATACGGGAAAAACAAAAGGAGTAAAAATAAAAAAATCAAAAACGGCATAACATCACCCAGTTATAGTATACCGTTTTTGACCTGCTTTTGGCAAGAATTAAAGAATTATTTCAGCCTGAGGCTTTTTTCGAGTAGTTCTTTTGCATCGGCAGGATATTCTTTTGACAGCACGCCCACAGAAGCCATTATATAGTCCCAATCTATCAAAACTTTCGCATCTTCACCGGGCAGTAGCTTTTTTGTCCCAGCTTTAGCCTTTATTTTTTCTAATATATTTTTCCCTCCAGGAAGCCGGGTAAAAGCTCCGCCCGTTCCGATTATCCACTTTACCTGGGTCAGGTCCTTCCCCTGAGCCACGGTGTATCTTCCCGTCGGTCCATATAGATGCTTTATCTCTCCAGCATGGCGATTGACCGCCGTTACGGTAGCTATCTCCGCCAGGAATTCCGCGAGTTTTATCTCCTCAGGATTTTCGGGCACCGGCGGCTGATTTTTCAGGGCCTCTTTTAAATTTTCACCGTAAATCCTCTTTGCTTCTTCGAAACCCACTATTTCTATCACGTTGTACCTGTTTACATAAACTCCCAAATCCCCTTCAACCGTCCTTTTGGCAACGGGTTCCGGGGATAGTAACATCCTATTTATCTCCTCCGAACCTTCGGTTACCGAATGCACATCCGTCGTGGCCCCGCCCACATCTATTACCATCAAATCCCCTATGTCTTCTTTTAAAAGTACCGCAGCCATCATCACGGCCCCTGGAGTCGGCACTATTGGCCCGTCCACCATGGCGCGGATTTTTTCCATGCCCGGCGCAACCACTATGTGCTCTTCGAAAACCTGCTGAATTACCTTTCGCGCAGGTTCCACGTTGAGTTCGTCAATTCTTGGGTAGACATTTTCCACGAAAAAAACTTTGTTTTTTCCCTCAAAGATGGAAGCCACTTCATCCCTTGCCGCCACGTTCCCTGCGTAAATTACTGGGGTATTCAGGTTCAACCCTGCAATTTTTTTTGCGTTTTCAAGGACGGTTTTCTTTTCTCCGTAATCCACTCCTCCTGCCAGGAGAATTATATTCGGCCTTATCTTTTTAATCCTCTCAAGCTCAGCATCGCCCAAAACACCTGCCGTCGTCATGTACAGGACCGCTCCGGCGCCCAAAGCCGCTTCCCTGGCCGCCTTTGCCGTCATGTCGTAAACTAGTCCGTGAACGGTCATCTTAAGCCCGCCGGCCGCGCTGCTTGAGGCCATCATCCTCTGCCATTTTAAAGGACCGCCCAGCTTTTTCTCCAAATCTTTTATGGCCTTTTCAAGACCAACGGTAACATCTCCCTGCAGCACAGTAGTAGGTGCAACCCCCTGCCCCATAAATCGAGGACAGGGGGTGCCGATACCGCAAAAGCATTGACCAAAGTAGTGGTGCTCCCTATTTCCGCTACGAGCACATCCGCCTCGATCACCTAACTTACCCCCATTTTTCTTTCTTCTCCTTTATTTTTTTCACCAGGAAACTGGCAACGTGTATCCCTTTAGTACCTCTTCCGAATCCCGCATCAAGCCCTGACTCCTTTGCTATGTCATCGGTAACCTGAGTACCACCGCCTACGAGAATAACTTTATCCCTAATGCCTTTTTCTACGCACAGTTCGTGTAATTTCCTCATATTTATCCTGTGAATATCCGCATGGGTTATAATGGTGCTTATTAGTATAGCATCGGCATCGACTTCTATTGCGGCATCCACCACCTTTTCTACCGGCACCGATGTTCCGAGGTAATGGCATTCAATTCCGAAACCTTCAAGGCCCCCGTGCTTTATGTCCAAAATTTCCCTTAGGCCCACGGAATGTTCATCCTCACCAACAGTAGCCGCAACGATTTTTATAGGATGTTCTTTTACGAAGTTCCTTATTTCCTCTTCCGTAAGCACCTCCGGTTTTTTAGGAATCGAAAGCGTTGAGGGGTCAATCGCAAATGGGACTTTCCCCTTTATTTCAAGGTAAGTACCTTCGGCGGGGTGCATTATCTCGCGGTGGATTATTTCGGCATCCTCGAGCCCCATCCTTTTTGCAATTTCCAGCCCCGCAGCTTCTGCCACCTCTTCATTGACAGGCAGGAACACGTTCAAGCAAACAACTCCATCGGCAAACCACTCTACTTCAGGTTTTATAAGGCCTTTTTCTTTGAGCTGTCTTGTCTCTTCCAGCCTCACGTGGACGTTGTCTTTTTCATCCAGTTCATCGATATAAGCTATCTTATCCGGATTGCAAAGGGTGCACCCTCCTATCAAATCGCAGGGGTGCTCCAGTCCCTCCTGCAGGTTATTGTAGCCGAAATGGTGGCAAACGGGCGCCATGTAGTCTTCGTCCCTTTTTACCACGGTCCCGGCTCCAACGCCGCCATCGATTTTTCTTACGATTCCATCGCCGTTACGCTCGGGGTAAAATCCCGAATCCACGAAAAATCCCATTTCGACGGCCTTGAAATACCCACCTACCTCCAGGATTTCTTCGAGAAAGAGCACAGCTCTCTCCTTTAATTCCCTCACTTTTTCCCCGAGGGGGCCATCCCTTTTTATTTGGACCATCTCGGACAAACCGTCCATACCCACAAGAGCTTGTTTTGCCGTATCAACAGCCTGTATGTTGAAGTAATGCCAGGGCACGTTCCTCCCCTCATCTGGAGTGATGGTGCTCTGTATATCTGCACCGGTGAGGCGCGATATGAGGAGGTTAAGGACGTGAGTTACGGTGGCCTCCCTCGTGCTTGATTCGATGTACTTCGTGTTCATCTGGGCCCGCATCCTGAATCCTTTAAAGAGTTCCCGCAGGGCCACAGCATAGGGGAGGTCAAGCCTCAAACACGGAGCCGGGGGCGCAGTCGGCGGCACTGTCGAAAGGCAGATGTTTTCTTTTTTCATGCCGACCTTTAATGAATACATAGCATTTATGGCATGTTGCACCATGAGCTCAGGCATTACCTTCCACGCTTCCCGGGCGGTGGCGTTGGCATTGTGGGCGCCGTCTATTTGTATCATATCGGCCCAGGCCATTATCTTTTTTGCTACCGCCGCATCGACAAAGGAACGCACCATATTGACGTTCCTATAAAGCACGTTATACTGCGGGTCCTGGTGTGCGCCGTTGACTCCTTCTTCTGCAAAAAGCACCGCCACTTCGGGTCCCGCCACACCACTGACATAAGAGTGAAAGTTTATCGGCCTCCCCACCTCATCTTCTATCATATCAAGAGCTTTTCTTGTAGCCCGAAGCTGTTTTCTGGTTATCGGAACTCCCCCGACACCTTCTGGAGTACCCTCGATAAGGCCGTCAAAGTGGCTCTGTCCCGCGGTCCTGATAACCATGATGTGGTCCGCGCCGTGCCAAGCCGCCATGCGCATCCTGCGGATATCGTCTTCAAACCTGCCGGAAGCAATTTCCGTGGTGATGACGAAATCCGGCTGCGGGTCTATGTTTCCGAAATACTTGGCGGCTGGAAGCGGGATGCTGTTTTTTAAGCTCTTTGATGTTTCAAGGTACTCAAAAGGCCCTATTTTCTGGTTTTCTACCTTTTCACGCCAGTGCCAGCCCCTTCTGTGGGGACGGTAGTGCTCCAGGTCCTTCAGTATTTCTTCAATATTCAGCTTTTCATCTTTTTTAAGTTCCATTTACATCACCTTCCCCACAGTAGATGCGTCTATTTTTAACGCCATGGCTTTTTCTATTTCATCCCAGCCCTCGCCTCGAGCCAATTGATTCCCGGCTTCTTTAACGGAAATCCCTTTATAAAGGGCGTATTTTAAAACCACTTGCCCCGCTCCCTTACCGAGCAATCCTTTTTCCACGCACTTTTCCACAACAGCTTTCGCCGTGAGGCTGTCAAAACCCATCCTGAGCAGCACTGACCTTTCTATAGAAGGAGATGTATGGGTTCGCGCAAGCTCAATCAGAGGGTCTACTATTTTTTCGGTGAGCTCCCAGAACCTTTTTTCTAATTCTTTCTCAGTGAGATTTGCAAGGTGCTTTCGCCTTTCTTCAAAGTCATCTTTTCTCTGCATTTTCTCACCTCCTAAAATTTAACTCCCAGATCTTTTAATATGTTCTTTACATATTCCTCGTCTGTCTTCGTATCTTCGGCCAGGAATTTTATGTCTTCCTCCGTCACCTTTTCGACTCTATAATTTTCTAAACAGTTGCTGATATAGGATTTCCTCAAGACGTTCAGGTCAACTTCCTTTACCCTAATTTGAGAAGGATGCTCCGGGATTATTATCCTCTCGCCCGGCTTGTCGTCGGCAGGGTCCCCTCGGCGCACTTCTACACCCATTTCTTTTGCAAAAGTAAGCTGAGCAGATGGCAGTTTCCCGGCCCCCGTATATTCCGTTTCCTGCACCACGATAACCTGATCTTCGTCCATCTCCTGAGCTATCGCAAAAGCAGCCGCAAGAGATGTGTTGCCCGCAGGACCCCGTTCCAGGCCTTCGAGCTGTGCTAAAGCCTCCGTAATGTAAAAGACCTCGCCCTGACTTACGGTCACATATCTATCCAGGTAGCGCAGGGGCCTTGCAGCATTTCTCGGCACGTCAGCCCTATCGGGCCATGTGGCAAAGGGAACGCCAAAGCCTGTATGACCGGTGGTAAAGGATTTCCTGTTAAAGTCCCTGTCGCTTGCCATGTGAAGTCCAGTAAGATCAACACTCGCTCCTATAATCTTCGTATTTTTACAACCTGCCTTCAAAAGTCCCCTTGCGGTGCCGGTGACATTCCCCCCTCCCGCATGGGTTACAACCACCGCATCGGGGTCCTTACCTGCGATTGCCCTTACCTGCTCCGCCAGCTCATATCCCAGCGTCTCAATCCCGGCTATGGCAAAGGGGGTATAAAGCGATGCATTGAAATAACCCGTTTCATCCAGCAGGCACAAAAAGGTGTAAAATAATTCGGGTCCCACAGTAAGCTGGATTACTTCGGCGCCAAAAGCTTCGCACTTTCTACCCTTTTCCAGTATTTCAGGCTGTCCCCTCCCTCGACTGTCGAATACCTCCTGAACCACAATGCAGTTTAATCCCCTCATGGCAGCCTGCGATGCCACCGCCGCACCGTAATTTCCGCTGGTGGCGGCTATTACTCCTTTATACCCCAATTTTTGAGCCCTGTATACCGAAACCGATGCTCTCCTGTCCTTAAAGCTGCCCGAAGGGTTGCAGGCTTCATCCTTTACGAAAATCCGGGCTCCCTTACCCGGTGGTGCAACTTTTCTTGCTAGCTTCGTAAGATTTTTAAGTTCCAACAAAGGAGTATTCCCTACCCCCGTCTCTGCCTGTATCTTCCTTACTTCGTCTATGGTATAACCCACTTCCTGCATCATGCGCTCGTAGTCGAAAGCAATGCAGCCCGATTCAAAGACTTGATAGTCTATCCCAACCGCCTTTTTCATTATTTCATTTTTTCTCTTCATTACGGCATCGTAGCTCATGTCACGAGACACTGTCTTCACCTCCCAGGATCTTCCTCAACTCCATCCCTATTGAGAGAAGCTCAGGCACAGGCCTTCCAAATCCATGGTCATACATGGGATTTATTTTTACAAGCTTACCTCTTACCTTTCGGCCTATTAAAGTCTCGATTTCCACTTCATCGCCCAAATTGGCGTCATGTGTGAGAAAGCCTTTCAGCCTGAATTCAAGCGGCACTTTTTTCGTATCGTCCGGAAGGCGTGCCGACCTTTCCTCGGGTTTTAACACAACCTTATGAATCTGAACCCAGGTCCCTTTTAAAGCATCAGGCATTTTCCCCACCATCCTTCAGAAGTTTCCTCACATCTCCCATGATAGCAGCAGGCACCGGCAGGTCTTTCATAGTAACTAAACCCGGCTTTGCCTCAATAACCTTCGGAATCATATTGACAGCGATGGCAATAGTGCCTATGCCACCAGGAATTTCGGGTTTTATTGCCAGATCAATATTGGGGGTGCCTTCAATCTCGATATAATCGCCGGTTTCGACGTTTTCCAGCTCCGGCCTTATCTGCTGGGGGTGTTCCAGGATTATAACAGGTTCACCCTTCCTAAGGCCTATACCGATATGCTTGCAGCCCGCCACCATGCCCGGCTGAACCTTGGCGTAAGGAGTTTCACGGTAGACTTTCGAAACTATGGGTTCTCTTATCTGCTTTATTTCGTCGATTTCAAGCCCCAGAGATTCGGAAATAAGGCTTATGGACTCGGGAAAACCGATGTGGCCGACTATCGTGCCTTCCTCCAGGCCTCTGTGGAATTCTTCCACGGTAGTCCCCACGCCTTGGGTCCTCATTACTGTGGTGCCGAAAGGCGAAAGGTCGTTTATCCTCCTTGCCGTGATTTTCTTGATATCCATGCACACACCGCTTAAGGCAATTATGAGGGTATCCAGTACGAAGCCCGGATTTATGCCGGTTCCAAGGACCGTTACGTTATGGTCTTTCGCCAATTTGTCTATTTCTTTTGCTATATCGGGTTCTCGATAGGCGGGGTAAGCCATCTCTTCGGCAATGGTAATGACATTTTTCCCGCTTTCAACGGCCATCTTAATTTGCGGGAAAACTTCCCTGGTAAAAGAAGAAGTGGCAACAAGAACGATATCAGCATCTTCTTTCAATGCTTTCTCTGACTCGGCGGTTACAGTCACACCGACTTTAGTGCCAAGATTCAGTACTTCTCCCAGGTCCCTTCCGGCCTTTTCCTGCCGCGAAGCTATAGCTCCGACTATCTCCATGCCCTTTTTTTGCAAAATCATCCTGGCCATGCCTCCGCCCATAGCTCCTAGGCCCCAGACGATGACTTTTATGTTATTCATACAGAACACTCCTTTGTGACTTTTTGATTCAGTTATTTTTATTGCAAGAGCAAATTTTATGCCAAATATTTCGTCCCTGAAAAAAGGTTTATTTATAATTACTTGCCGCAAAATTTTTTGCAAAAAAATACCCTCATCAAGGAGGGCTGCCGCACAAAATTTTTTTATTTTTATATCAGCTTTTAGCATCGTCTTTGAGCCTTTCTATGGTAAATCCTGTAAAACCATAAATAATAGAAACGATAGGATTAATGTAGTTCACAAATGCCCATGGTGCATAGGCGGTTGCCGAAACCCCGAGAACCCCCTTCATAAAAGCGCCGCATGTATTCCATGGGACCAAAGCAGAAGTGAGGGTGCCTGCGTCTTCCAGCGCCCGTGAAAGGTTTTTTGGGTGAAGCCCTTTTTCTCTATATGCTTTTGCGTACATCCTGCCAGGCACAACTATAGAGATATACTGCTCAGGCAGCAGCATATTGCTGGCAACGCACGTAAAAATTGTGGAACATACCAAACCGCCCGCACTTCTTACGCGCTTCAAAAGCGCCTCCAAAATAACCTCCAGTTGCCCGGTCCTCTCCATTATACCACCGAACATCATAGATGTAATGGTTAATGAAATAGAATACATCATTGCGGTCATTCCACCTGCTGTTAAGAGCTCGTCTATCATTTGATTACCAGTTTCACTTACGAATCCAGAATACCCAGCATTCAAAATCTGGCCCAAATCAGCACTTTGAAATATGAAAGCCTCTATCGCTCCTAAAAAAATGCCTAAAGTTATTCCGGGAATAGCTGGAACTTTTAAAGCTACACAGGTTATAACAGCCAGTGGAGGAATAAGTAATAGAGGATTTATGTTAAACTGTTCGGCAAGAATCCGCTGTATTTCCTTAATAGTCGAAATATCTAAAGTCTCCGAACCAAAACGAAATCCCAAAAAAAGGTACAATATTGCGGCTATAGTATAGCTTACACCTGTTGTATAAATCATGTGCTTAATATGAGAAAAAATATCCGTCCCAGCTACAGCCGGTGCAAGATTAGTGGTATCCGAAAGAGGCGACATTTTGTCCCCAAAATACGCCCCCGATATGACAGCTCCGGCCACCAGCGGAGCCGGTATTCCAAGCCCTTTGCCTATACCCATCAGAGCAATACCTATCGTACCTGCTGTCCCCCACGATGTACCAGTAGCAAGGGAAGTAATGGAACATATAAGAAGTGCAGCGAGTAGAAAAAACTTTGGTGAAATAATATTGAGGCCATAATATATCATAGTGGGAACAACTCCGGCTAAAATCCACACACCTATCAAAATTCCAATTATTGTCAAAATTATAACCGCCTGCAGAGCCTGGGAAATACCGTCAATCATGCCTTTTTCGATGTCTTTCCATTTATAGCCTAGTCTTACAGCTACGATGCTAGCAAAAAAAGAACCTATTAACATTGGGACGTGGGGGTCGGTGTGATACTTAATCAAACTTATTCCCATGACTGTAATTAGTGCTAAAACAGAAAAAAGTGCTTCATAAAGATAAGGTTTTCTCGGTTGCATTTTTTTCCTCCTTTGCTTATTTTATTGTTACAACTTAACTACATTTATTCAGCAAATTTTGTGCCATAAATATTTTAATTATCGAATAAAACCAAACTTTGATAAATTATCCGGCTATTTTCTAAACACCTATTCATATCGGAGTTAAAAACCCTATTCATAATTGTTATTATCGTAAATAAGATCACGCAAATTACTTTGCGCAAAAATTTTTGGCATAAGTCATTTTATCCCTTTTTGACTCAGCTCTTCTACAAATAATTTTAAAAGCTTTGGAACAACTCTAAATGAGTAATCAAGTTCTAACCTCTCCGTGTTCTTATGGGCATCTTTTCCTGAGGGGCCGATATTCAGGACAGGTACATCCAGTCTAACCAATTCATCGATTTGGATATCGTAAAGATTTCCCCACCCCGGCATATTTTCCGCAAGGAAAACCAATTCTTCGCGACTTCCTTGAAACCCAAAAAAACTCAGATCAGTTATACCCCCCATATACTCAACCATTTCCAACTCCTCAGCGAATTCTTTCCGAGCAAAATCAATAATTTTATTTACCACTTCTAAAATGTTTTTCTCTTTAGTGGTTTGCCTGAGATTCCCTCGATGAGGATAATAAGGCGGCAGAAATCCGATAATCACTTTCGGGTCTTGGTCTGGGCATAATTTCAGCAATTCCCCCATTAACGTTATGCACTTTTCGCGTTCATCCAGGTCGTCAGGAAGGGTTTTAAAAAATTTTTTCACATACTCATTTATATCTCCTGAAAAATTCTGTTTGACGCTCTCGAATAATTCTTGATAAGTTAGAATTTTTACTTTCCATGGAATATCTACTTTCCTTCCCGAAATTTTGTAAAATTCATTTGCGGAATCATTTAAATGTCTTATAGTCATATTAAAAGCTTCTTCGGCAATATTTTTCATCTCCATTAATATTTCCTTCGGCAACTTAGTAACCGTCAAATAGTTATAATAGGCCACTCCCTTTCCAGGAATGGTAACCGAATATGCTTCTCTCAGGTCCTTCTGTTTTAAACACAGCGGCGGGGAGAAAAACTGCCTGTCTTTTCCATCGATAAACTTCGTCTTTACCTCCAACAGGATATTTATGTATGAAAGTAATAGATTGGCATTGAACCCATCAGTCCAGTCGACAACATGAGTTTCTTTTCCCACAACGTAAAAAAAAGGCATAATCTTCCCTACAGTGCCTAAATGAATATATCTTTTGGTATCGCCAGAAAACGCAGGGCTAGAAGGTTCACAATTGATAGCGGCTATATAGTCTAAACCCATTTCCTCCTGGAATTTGACAAGATAGGGAATCGCTCCACGCATCCCCGCCGAGTTATTTTCTTCATCCGGAACTGCCAAAAACATTATATTTGCATTTAGAGAAGCTGGATTTTTTGAAGCTTCTGCCAGAAAAGCTATCTGAATGGCCAAACCTGCCTTCATGTCCATAATTCCCCTGCCAAACAAATAATTCCCTGATTCCAAGTCTCTTTCGGCATCTTCATTCAAAGGCAAATTTCGAATCCGATCAGTGTACTTAATGGGGTCGAAAGCTAGTTCCTTCAATGCCCCGAAATTTTCTACATCCACAACATCATAATGGCCAATAAAGACTATTGTTTTACTAGTCGGCGGTATAGCCTTAACCAGTGCAAATACCAGACTTCTTCCTAATTCGTCATTTGCTATTTCCAACAACTTAAGATTGTCTTTATTTTTTCGAAAATACTCTAGTTCCTTCAATCTATCGTAAATAAAATTTGCTAGCTCTATCTCACCCTGCGAGCAAGAAAAACTCGGAACCTTTACCAGTTCGAGAGTTAACTCTAAAAGCCCATCTTTGTTGTTATTTATCACTTTGTATCCCCCTTATTAAATTTAAAGTTTTTAAAGTTGTAAATCACTCTTGCATTAAACATTAATGAATCACTACTTTCTCCACATAACCGGAAGTCATAAGACTTAGCATTGCCGCGTAATCCACAAAAAATTCTATCACGTCGCCGACCTTGACTTCCGGACAATCGGTCACATCCAGTATCATATGATCGCTGCTCGCACCTAGAATTTCCATTCTGTCATCCACTGGTTTCAATCCTTCAATCCGGCAATCCTGCTTTCCCAAGGCGACTATCGCTCTTTTCATGGGGCCTTTGTCCTCATACACCGGTATATTTCCGAAAGCGTCCCGACCTATTTCGCCGATGGGGTATGAAGGCTTTACCTTGACTTCTATTACTTCGGTTTTAAGCTTCATTGTATCCTGAACGGTTCCTGGCACTTTTCTGAAATTAGTAACATCGGTGCCCAGCAGAATACCTTCACCCACTCTAAGCTGGTTTACCCCTTCAGGCAGTTTGCCTCTTTCAACGAGCGACAACGTCGCAGTATTGCCTCCTGAAATGGTCTTAACCTTAATACCGTACTTTTTTTCGATATTAGCCGCCAAATCAACCAGAATTTTCGTGTTTTCGTAGCTTGGAAGTATCGCCCCGTAACAACCGACATTGGTGCCAAGGCCTTCAAACTCTATGCCTTCTAATTTTAAAATTTCTCCAACCACATCTAATACATCTTCCGGCATCACCCCTTCCCTGAGATCTCCTACATCCACCATCAAAATTACCTTGTGGACTTTCCCAATCTTTTTTGCCTCTCTTGCCAAAGCTTTAATTACATCTATTTCTGAATTAAGGCTACCATCGGCGTAATATACCACGTCTTGGGTTTCCGAAATCATGGGAATTCTTATTAGATAAATCGGGTTTTCTACGCCTGCCTTTCTCAAAGACATTATGTTTTGCATACGGGAATCCCCAAGCTTTTTCACGCCGCCTTCCAGCATCGCCTGAACAACCGGCAAATAGGCACAAACTCCTTTCGTCACGCCCAATATTTCTATGCCCTTTTCACCGCATTGCTTCACAAGGTGATTTGCGTTGTGCTTTATTTTTTCAATATTGATTTCAACACAAGGCCTTCTCATTTATAATCACCTCTCCCTTAAGTTTTTCATGCATGCAAAATTAGCAAACTTCATGCCATTTTAATCGGGTATATACCTGCAGGGTTTGGTATACCGGCATGGGTTTCGCTGATAGCAGGAGCTGGAACCTTATACGGTATAATCAGGTTAATCGGGAGGCCGGTTGACCTATAAAGCTTTTTGACGAACCAGAAAATCATGGTGTTTAAAAAATCCCGCCATTCACCTTCCTAACGGATTTGGTGAATGGCGGTTTTTTTTCTTCATATCAACTTATATTTTTTTATCTTATACTGCAGGGTCTGCCGTTTTATTTTCAATCTCTCAGCAGCTTTGGTGATATTTCCTTCGCATTCTTTTAAAGCCTTTAATATAATTTCTCTCTCGAGGCTCTCAATTGCTTCCTCCAGAGGCAGCTCGCTTTTCGACGAAGGCTCAGTTTTAAAGTCTGCATTGGCTTTACAAAAATTCTCCGTAATATAAAAGGGAATATGTTCCACATCTATGTATTTCTCATCTCCGAGCATATTCATGGCGCCTTCTATCGCATTTTCCAGTTCCCTAACGTTGCCGGGCCAATCGTATTCGCTAAATATTCTCCCGACTTTCTCCGATACTCCTTTTACTTTTTTGCCAAATCTCTCGTTAAACTTTTCAATGAAATATTTAATAAGGACCGGGATGTCTTCCCTTCTTTCCCTAAGGGGCGGTATTTTTATATACACCACTCCAAGTCTATAAAACAAGTCCTTTCTTATAGCGCCCTTTTTAGTGCCTTCGATAGGGTCTTCGTTAGTCGTCGCTATAACCCTTACATCGACGGGGATGAGGCTTGCGCCACCCACCCGCCTCACGGCCCTTTCCTGCAGAACCCGGAGTAGCTTTGCCTGAAGATTTATCCCCATCGAGTTTATTTCATCCAGCAGCAAGGTGCCGCCATCCGCCTGTTCAAAAAGTCCGGGCCTGTCCACCGCGCCGGTGAATCCCCCTTTTACCGTACCGAAGAGTATGCCCTCCAGCAAGGTTTCCGGAAGGGCTGCACAATTTTGGGCTATAAAAGGTTTTCCCTTCCTTGGACTGGCATTGTGGATGCTCTGGGCAAACAGTTCCTTGCCGGTCCCCGTTTCTCCAAAAATCAGCACCGCCGATGATGTAATTGCTGCTTTCTTTGCCATATAAATGGCTTTTTTAATTGCAGGACTTTCACCTATTATATCTTCAAAGGTGAATCTTGTAAAAGGAGAAAGATTTTCCCGTGAAACTTTTCCTTTTGTTGAATCCTGTAGAAATATCACCTTCTCTGACATTTCCCGCAAAGCCGTAATGTCCTTGGCAATTTCTACAGCGCCAAGGATTTCGCCATCTTTTTTCAAAGGCAAAGTCGTATTTATGGTGGTTATCCGCTGGCCCCTGTAGTTAAAATAAGTCTGAACGCGGTCGACGATAGCTTTCCCCGTTTTTAAAACCTGGTACAGGGTACTCGTTTCCCCGCTTAAAGAGGGGAATATCTCAAATAGGCCTTTCCCCACCACGCTTTCCGGCTCTAGCCTTTCCAATTTGCCCATGGCCGAATTGTAAAACACCGTTTTGCCGTTGCTGTCCACGACATGAATTCCCACATCCAAGTTTTCCAATATCTCACTATAAAATTCGTCTAAAAGCCCGGCGGACATTTTTAACACTCCCCTGTCAATCCTTCAAGACCTGCTGCAGTATCTTTCCCAGTCACACCCTTCGCAAAAGGACAAAAACCAATCTTTAGAGGCCGATGCGACTTTTTCTTTTATTTCACTCCAATTTACCTTTTCCCCCGGGCTGACTTTTAAAAGCTCTAAAGCTTTCATATCCAGCTTTCTAACCTCTTCATCCATGCCTTCTTTATAGCCGCATCGGCCTTCACTTAAATAAGGACACATACCACACACGTCGTCAGGCCCGCAAACGACCCTGATTTTTTCTCCGCTTTTAACTTTCTCCATTATATTTCTCAGGTTATCGATGTACTCCTCAGGATAACCCTCGCCGTGGTAAAAGTGCAGGCATACGAGGTGATGCCCCCTCAACTGGATCATAGTTTTCTTTCCCCCATTCATTTGCCTTCGATTATTTCAAGAAAGTCCCCGGCGATAGCTTCCGGATACTTGCCCTGCCGGTAGTTTCTCCTTGCCACTATTATATCCGGCTGGTATCCTCTTTCGTAAATTTCTTTTATGAACTTTGGAATCTCCACAAAGGCCCCTAATTCCTCATAATCCTCGTTCATAAAAATTAAGGTTGGTATACGGGGTTTCCCGTCGTATTTGTATTTCTCGAGAAAATCCTCATGTCCTTCCTTTGGCAAGATGGCAAATTCTATTAAATTGTTGATTTCGGCCATTTTAGCCATTACCGGCAGGCTTACCATGCAGTCCGGACACCAGGGCTCGGCAAAAACTAAAACTTTGACTTTTTTCCCTATTTTTTTGATCCGCTCCACGGTATTTTCGGAAAGCACCATATTTTTGTAGAACATCTCGAATTTTTCCTTGTAGTTCGGTTCGGCTTTGGCCAAAAATTCGTTGTAACTCAAACCTTTTTCGTATAAATCTGCAAGCAGCATAAAAATCCCTCCCGCCTCAATTTATTATACCATACTGTTTTCTCCAAAGTAGGAATTTTGATATATTTTGTGTATAATATCCATTGTGAAACATATCCTTGTGAAGGAGAAAGTTGGCCATGGAATTAAACATAAAAATCCCGGCTGTCGTAAAAGAAATATGCCATAAATTTAAGTCGCGGGGCTACCAGGCTTTCGTCGTCGGCGGTACCATAAGGGATGCATTGCTGCAAAGAGAAAACCCAGACTACGACATCGCTACCGACGCCATGCCGGAAGAAATTTTGTCAATCTTTCCTCAGGCTATTCCCTACGGCAACTTCGGCACTGTGCTTCTTTTGGCGGAAAATACAAAAATAGAAATAACCCCTTTTCGTAACGACGCCCCGGGTAGAAAGCCCTGCTACTCTTTCGGAGGCACAATCTATACGGACCTTGCCCGCCGGGATTTTACCATAAATTCAATGGCTTACGACCCCATATCTTCGGAATTCATAGATCCTTTTGGTGGACTTCAGGATTTGAAATCCCGGGTGATAAAATGCACAGGAAATACCAGGCGAATCTGGGAAGACCCGCTCAGGGCCTTGAGGGCAGCGCGGTTTCAGGCGCAATTGGGCTTTACAATAGAACCTTCCACTCTTTACGCCCTTAAAGCCCACGCCCATCTTTTGGACACGATTTCCCGCGAAAGGATAAGGGACGAGCTTTTGAAACTTATAACGTCCGATCACCCCTTCGACGGCCTGGTGACCCTAGTCATCACCGGACTCATGGAGCATATCATACCAGAACTTTTGGAAGGCATGGGAATGCAGCACAACAACAAGCCGAACGATGTCCTCGAACATAACCTTCTTGCTTGCAAGTACGTAAAAAATTCCCCTCACCTTCGCCTCGCGGCTCTGCTCCACGATGTGGGGAAACCCCGGTGTGCCGTAGAAAAAGAAGGAATTCTGGAATTCCCTGGTCACCATACTACGTCGCTGGAAATGGCAAAAGCCATATTGAAAAATCTGCGATTTGACAACTATACCGCAAAAAAAGTCCTTATGCTCATCGAACATCACATGTTCATCTACGCGCCTGATACTCCTCTATCCGAAGCAAGAAGACTCATTTCAAAAGTGGGGTGGGAAAACATATACAATTTAATCGAGCTTAGAAAAGCTGATCGCCTGGCCAGCGGTTTTGAGGAGGCCGTAGGGCCCGGACTTAGAAAACTTATTTCGGACCTTGAAAAATTGAAAAAAGAAAAATCCGATTATCAGATAAAGGACCTCGATATCTCCGGAAAAGACCTGATAGAGGAGCTTGGAATCCGGCCGGGCCCGCTGGTGGGAAAGCTCCTTAACATGCTTTTAGAAAAAGTCCTCGAAAATCCCGAGCTAAACCGCAGGGAAATCCTGCTGGAAGTTGCAAGAAAAAATCTGGAAGGAGGAATTTTATGCGAATAGGCATTATCAGCGATACCCACGGGAGCTTGACTGCTTTCAGGAAAGCTCTGGAAATTCTAGGCCGGTGCGATATCATACTCCACGCGGGAGATGTGCTGTACCACGGTCCCCGAAATCCCCTGCCGGAAGGTTATAATCCGAAAGAACTCTCGGAAATTATAAATAGCTTACAAATTCCGATGCTCATTTCTGTCGGCAACTGCGATGCCCCTATCGATCAGATGCTCATTTCCGTTCCGCTTCAGTCACCGTATTCTATGCTCTGCTTTGACGGTAAAAAGCTCCTTTTGACCCATGGCCATAATATGGAGGAAAAAGCTCTTGAAGAGCTTGCAATGAGGTGGAAGGTAGATATACTGGTCACCGGTCATACGCACGTGAAGGATATAAAAATACTGCCGGGACTTTTACACGTAAATCCCGGCTCGTGCTCGCTCCCCAAGGACGGCGTGCCATCGGTAGCATTGATAGATAGTAAAGAGGTTCATCTCATAGACCTGAATACGGGCCAATCCATAAAGTCAGAAAGCCTCGACTGAAAAAGAAAAAGCCCCAACTGGGTATAATTTATGATAGCTTCCATAGTAAATGCATTTCTCCCTGTTGGGGCTTCTTTTTTTAATTTTTTAAGATGTCAATCCTATATCCTTCCTAAAGTGCATTCCTTCAAAGTAAATCTTCGACGCCGCCCTGTATGCCTTATCTCTTGCCTCTTCTTCGGTCTTGCCCAAAGCGGTGACACCTAGTACCCTTCCGCCAGCGGTGACTACTTTCCCATTCTGCAAAGCCGTTCCCGCGTGAAAAACAACGGCTCCTTCTTTTTCCACATCCTCTATTCCTGTTACTTCCTTTCCTTTTTCAAAGGCACCGGGATAACCCCCTGATGCTAGGACTACACAGACCGCCTTTTCCTTGCTCCATTCGATGTCGGCTTCGGAAAGCCTTCCCTCCAAAACCTTTATAATTATCTCCACAAGGTCGCTCTTTAGCCTCGGCAAAACCGACTGGGTTTCGGGATCGCCAAAGCGGCAGTTGAACTCAAGAACCTTCGGCCCTTTCGAAGTCAGCATGAGGCCTGCATAAAGCACCCCTTTAAATAGAGCACCTTCCTTTTCCATGGCTTCGAGGGTTTTTCGGATTATATTTTCTCTCACGTATTCCGAAACATCATCTGTGTAATAGTATGCAGGGGAAACGGCCCCCATACCCCCCGTATTGGGGCCTTCATCCCCATCAAATACTCTTTTGTAATCCCTGCTGCTCTCCATAATCTTTGCGGTTTTCCCATCACAGAAAGCCATTACGGTCACTTCGCGGCCTTCTAGAAATTCTTCAATAACTACACGCCTGCCGGCCTTTCCGAAAACCCCATCCTTCATCATTGCCTTAATGGCATTTTGGGCTTCTTGACTTGTCCTTGCCACTACGACCCCTTTTCCTGCCGCGAGGCCTTCCGCCTTGACCACAATGGGCATGTTAGAATTTTCTACATATCGGAGAGCTTTTTCATAATCGTCAAATACCTCATATTCAGCAGTAGGTATTCCGTATCTTTTCATAAGATTTTTTGCAAAAACCTTGCTCCCTTC
The DNA here is from genome assembly GCF_900142995.1 of Caldanaerovirga acetigignens. Lineage (NCBI taxonomy): Bacteria > Bacillati > Bacillota > Clostridia > Thermosediminibacterales > Thermosediminibacteraceae > Caldanaerovirga > Caldanaerovirga acetigignens. Next base: position 48,069 of record NZ_FRCR01000004.1, read on the forward strand.
GATTTGGGCTGCTGTTTTATTCGGTCCGAATATCTTGAGCTTTCTTTTTTCGAACTCGTCGACGATGCCCTCCACCAGCGGCGCTTCAGGTCCCACTACAGTAAGGTCTATGCCTTCCTTTTCTGCAAAATCTGCAATTCTTTCGATATCTTCGGCTTTAATGTCCACACACTCAGCAAGTTTCGAAATGCCTGCATTGCCGGGAGCTGAATAAATCTTTTTTACATAAGGGCTCTGGGCTATCTTCCAGACAAGGGCATGTTCTCTTCCCCCGCTGCCAACTACAAGTACCTTCATACATTTTCCTCCTTATTAATGCCTGAAGTGCCTTATCCCTGTGAAGACCATGGCTATTCCATTTTCATCGGCAGCCTTTATAGAATCCTCATCGCGCACTGACCCTCCGGGCTGGATTATAGCGGTAATTCCAGCCGCCGCTGCAGTCTCTACAACGTCTGAAAATGGGAAGAAAGCGTCGGAAGCCAGCACTGCACCTTTTGCTCTTTCTCTTGCCCATGCTATGCTTTGCTGGGTAGGCCATAGTCTGTTTACCTGTCCCATCCCTATTCCAACAGTAACTTTATCTTTTGCAAGGACTATCGCATTGGACTTTACGTGCTTTACTACTTTCCACGCAAATAGCAGATTCTTCATCTCCTCCGGGGTAGGAGCCCTTCTCGTCACCACTTTGAGGTCCTTTTCGTTGAAGTCTTTTACATCTGGTTCCTGTACTAAAACTCCGCCACTTACCCTCTTTAAGTCCCATCGTGTATATTTTCTACCTTCCATTTCGACTTCGAGAAGTCTCAAGTTCTTTTTGGCTTTTAGTAATTCTAATGCATCCGGCTCGAATCCCGGCGCTATCACTATCTCTAGGAATATCTTAGAAAGTTCTTCTGCGGTTTTTACATCCACCGTTCGATTTAATGCTACTATCCCCCCGAAAATCGAAACAGGATCCGCTTCATAAGCCTTTAAAAATGCCTCGTGTAAATCTTTACCGCACGCCACGGCACAGGGATTGGTGTGCTTTATGGCAACCGCACAGGGCTCGTCAAATTCCAACACAAGCGACAGTGCTGCATCGGCATCGTTTATGTTGTTAAAGGAAAGCTCTTTTCCCGAAAGCTTTCTTGCCCCGGCGATGGTGCCCGATATATCCCCCATTTCCCTGTAAAAGGCCGCCTTCTGGTGAGGATTTTCGCCGTAGCGGAGGTCCTGGACTTTTTCAAATGCCAGCGTTAGGTTTTTAGGAAAGATATCTTTTTCCTGAGTTTCTTCTGCCAAAACAGTCCTTCTCAAATAATCGGAAATCATGGCATCGTAATGAGCAGTATGCTCGAAAACCTTGAGCGCGAGTCTCCTTCTCAGTTCCCTACTCACATCACCTTTACTTTTAAGCTCTTTTAGCACCACTTCGTAATCTTCAGGATCGCAAATCACTATCACGTTTTCATGATTTTTAGCTGCAGAACGGAGCATTGCCGGGCCGCCGATGTCTATATTTTCAATAGCTTCTTCAAAGGTGACACCTGGTTTTTCGATGGTCTGTTTGAACGGATAGAGGTTGACAGCCACCAAATCTATCGGCTCTATACCGAGCTCACTAATTTGTTTTTTGTGAACTTCGTTTTCCTTTAAGGCCAGCAATCCGCCGTGAATTTTGGGATGGAGGGTTTTAACCCTGCCGTCCAAAATTTCCGGAAAACCTGTAATTTCCGAGACGGGAATAACATCTACGCCGCTTTCCAAAAGGAGCTTTGCGGTTCCTCCGGTAGAAATTATCTCAACCCCAAGTTCCTTTAATGCTTTTGCAAACTCTACGATGCCGGTTTTGTCGGAAACCGAAATCAAGGCCCGTCTTATCACCTAAGATTCCCCCTCATTTTTTTATTAAAACTCGCCTCCCTACAACCTCCAGCTTTCCTTCTGCAAAAAGCCTTATGGCTTCGGGGAGGAGCTCGTGTTCCACTTCAAGCACCCTTTTTGCAAGAATCTCAGGAGTATCATCATCCCTTACTTCTACGGCCTTTTGTAAAATTATGGGACCTGTATCCGTCCCTTCGTCCACAAAGTGAACTGTTGCACCTGTAACCTTTACTCCGTACTCCAAAACCGCCTCATGCACGCGGATTCCGTAATAACCTTTGCCGCAAAAGGCGGGTATGAGGGAAGGGTGGATGTTTATTATCCTGCCGGCAAAAGCCCTAACGAAGTGTGGCGAAAGCACTTTTATGTAACCCGCAAGTACCACAAGCTCCACCTTCGCTTCTTTTAGCTTTTTAATCATCGCCTCTTCGTATTCCATTTTCGAAAGGTATCTTTCCGGGCAAATTGCCACACTTTCGATATTGTTGTCCCTTGCCCTTTTTAGGGCGTAAGCATCTTCTCTGCTGGATATTACAATTTCAATGGAAGCATTTAACTTCCCAGCTTTTATGCTGTCGATTATTGCCTGAAGATTCGTGCCACTTCCTGAAACCAGAACTCCAAGTTTCAAGGCCGGCAAAATACCACCCCGCCTTCGCCCTTTACGACTTTGCCGATAATCCAGGCTTTAAAGCCCGAAGCGTTGCATATTTTCAAAGCCTCCTCCGTCTCATCTTCAGACAAAACTACCACAAAACCTATCCCCATGTTGAACGTCCGGTACATCTCGCGATAATCTACATTCCCCATTTTCTGAAGTATCGAAAATACCGGCGGGATATCCCAGGAGCCTTCGTAAATTCTGAATTCCAGTCCCTGAGGTAAAATTCGGGGCAGGTTTTCGAAAAATCCGCCACCCGTTATATGGGCCATTCCGTGAATTTGAAGACTTAACAATTTTTTTACGGCTCCTACATAGATGCAGGTAGGGGTAAGAAGTTCTTCCCCCAAAGTCTTCCCGAATTCTTCTATATAGCTTTCTACACTCAATTTGCCTATTTCGAAAAATATTTTCCTTGCCAGGGAATAGCCGTTGCTGTGCAGTCCCGAGGAAGAAAGGCCGATTACCACATCCCCTTCTTTTATCTTGGAACCATCCACTATTTTTTCCTTGTCCACAATCCCCACTGCAAAACCTGCCAGGTCGTATTCGCTTTCTTCGTAAAATCCGGGCATTTCGGCGGTTTCGCCGCCGATAAGGGCACAGTTTGCCATCTTGCAGCCTTCTGCCACTCCCTTTACAATTTCTTCTATCTTTTCCGGCACAATCCTTCCTGTAGCGATATAGTCCAGGAAAAAGAGCGGCTCAGCGCCGTGAACTGCTATATCGTTGACGCACATCGCAACACAGTCTATCCCTACCGTATCGTGTCTGTCCATCATGAAGGCTATCTTGAGCTTTGTCCCAACGCCGTCAGCACCCGACACCAAAACGGGATGGGTGTAATTTTTTAGATCTAGCTCAAAAAAACCACCAAAGCCGCCTATATCGCCAAAAACTCCTTTGCGGTATGTGGAGCGCACATGGGATTTCATGAGCTCCACAGCCCTATTCCCTGCATCCACGTCAACGCCGGCATCCCGGTAGGTAATTTTCTCTTTCACAAAACATCTCCCCTAACATTTCTCAAAAAGATATTTTTTCCTTTCTCCCGGAACTTTCAAGGGATATTCTCCTGAAAAACAGGCGGTGCAAAACTTTTCACGGCTATAGCCAGTAGATTTTATGAGGCCATCCAGGCTTAAAAAGCCGAGGCTGTCTGCTCCGATATATTTTCTTATCTCTTCTACATTATGGGTTGCAGCGATCAACTCTTTTTGGGAAGAAGTATCTATTCCAAAATAGCAGGAACAAGTTACAGGAGGTGAACTAACCCTTACGTGAACTTCAGTTGCACCCGCATCCTTTAGCATCTTTATTATCTGGCCGCTAGTCGTACCCCTCACTATTGAATCGTCTACCAGAACCAAGCGTTTTCCTTTCACCTCGGATTTTAGGGCATTGAGCTTTAGCATTACACCCAAACTCCTCAGTTTTTGGCTTGGCTGTATAAAAGTCCTGCCTATATAGCGGTTCTTTATAAGTCCAAAGCCGAAGGGTATACCCGACTGAGCTGAATACCCCATGGCTGCAACTGTTCCTGAATCCGGAACTCCCACCACTAGGTCTGCATCTGCCGGATGTTCTAAAGCTAAAATCCTGCCGCTTTCCCACCTTGCCCTGTAAACGTTTATGCCATCTATATTGCTGTCGGGCCTCGCAAAGTAAACGAATTCGAAAATACAAAGGGAATTTTCCTCTTGAGATCTGTACTTGACGCTTTTTACTCCGTTGCGGTTTATTACCACAATCTCGCCGGGTTCTACATCCCTTATGAACTCCGCTCCTATGGTGTCGAAAGCGCAGCTCTCGGAAGCAAGCACATAAGAACCATTGTATTTCCCGAGGCATAGGGGTCTAAAGCCATTCGAATCCCTCACGCCGATTAGGCTGTTTTCTGTCATTATAACCAGCGCGTAAGCTCCTTTTATCCTATCCATGCATCCTTTTATCGCTTCAACTATGTCTTTTGATGCTTCCCGCGCGATGAGAAATGCAATTATTTCGCTATCTACCGTTGTTTGAAACACGGCCCCCTTTTGTTCTAACTCGTACCTCAACTCATAGGCGTTTACCAGATTTCCGTTATGGGCAACAGCAAGATAGCCGTTTTTATATCTCACCACTAGAGGCTGGGCATTGCTTAAACTGTTAGAACCCGTAGTGGAGTATCTCACGTGTCCTATGCCGATGTGCCCCGAGAGTCTATCGAGTACTCTTTCCGTAAATACTTCTGACACAAGGCCGAGGTCTTTATGGTAGTCGATACCGTTTCCGGAGCTCACGGCGATGCCAGCGCTCTCCTGCCCCCGGTGCTGAAGGGCATAAAGACCGTAATACAGCGTTCTCCCAAGGCCCGGATCTTCCATCTCAGAATATATCCCAATAACACCACACGCCTCTTTAAATTTTTCCTCCATTATCCCTCTACCTTTCGCTCCAAAGATTTGCTCCATAATTCGGCCATCTCCCCAACCGAAAGCTCGATTTTCTTAAAACCGCCTTTTGCATCTTTAACGTTAATCCTAAAATACTCCGGCAAGACACGACCCAACACCATAGCTTTGACGCCCGTTTCATCTGCAAGCTCAATTAAAGCCGTAAGGTTTTCTTCTTTTAAACTGACTACTATCCTGGATTGCCCTTCTCCGAAAAGCAGCGCATCAGCTCTTATGTCAGTCGTTATCTCCCCTTCAAAGCCAAGATTCCCGCTAATGCAGGATTCTGCTATCGCTACGGCAAGTCCTCCTTCCGACACATCGTGGGCTGAACTTAAAATTCCCTTTTTTATTGCCTTCAGGCAACAAAGATGAAGGCGCTTTTCGCGTTCCAAATCGACTCTGGGAGGTTTTCCACCCTGAATACCAAAAATTACCCTCAAATATTCCGAAGCGCCCATTTCATCGCTGTTTTCACCCAAAAGGACAACTATGTCTCCCGGATTTTTAAACGCCATTGTGCAGTGCTTTGTCACATCTTCTAAAAGCCCCACCATTCCTATTACCGGGGTGGGGAATATTACCCTGCTGCTGCTCTCATTGTAAAAGCTAACGTTGCCGCTTACAACAGGAATTTCCAAAATCCTTGCGGCCTCCGAAATTCCGTCTATGCATTTTTCAAATTGATAGTAGACCTCCGGATTTTCAGGGCTGCCGAAATTGAGGCAATCCGTTATGGCAAGGGGTTTTGCCCCAGTTACCACAAGATTCCTTGCTGCTTCGGCCACTGCCTGTTTCCCGCCTTCGTAAGGGTCGAGATAGCAGTAAAGGCCGTTGCAATCGGTAGTGAGCGCTATCCCCTTTTTAGTACCTTTTATCCTCAACACTGCCGCATCGCAACCCGGCGTAACCACGGTATCGGTGCGTACGGTATGGTCGTACTGCTGGTAAACCCATGCTTTGCTCGCTATGTTAGGAGATGCCAAAAGCCTGAGAAGCACTTCACTCAAATTTTCCGGAATTTCTATTTTTGAATAATCTAGATCCTGCACATCCATGTACGCCGGCCTTTTGCCTTCACGCTTTATCACCGGGGCCCCTTCTGCCAGCGACTTTGCCGGAACCTCAGCCACTATTTTGCCGTTTTCCAGGACCCTGAGCATTCCGTCGCCAGTTACCTCGCCTATTTTGACGGCGTACAGGTCCCATTTTCCAAATATCCTCTTTACATCTTCCTCATGACCTTTTTCTACTATAATCAACATGCGCTCCTGGGATTCAGAAAGCATCACCTCGTAAGGAGTCATCCCTTCCTCGCGCCTGGGAACTAGTGCGACGTCCAGCTCTATCCCAGTACCCGCCCTTGCGGCGGTTTCGGAACATGCAGATGTTAGGCCAGCAGCCCCGAGGTCCTGAATTCCCACCACCCATTTCTCCTTTAAAAGCTCCAAACACGCTTCAAGCAGCAATTTTTCCATGAAGGGGTCCCCTACCTGCACCGAAGGCCTTTTTGATTCTGATTCTTCGGACAGCTCTTCAGATGCAAAGCTAGCTCCGTGAATCCCGTCCCTTCCTGTTGCAGCTCCAACGAGCATTACTGAATTTCCTAATCCTTGCGCTTTGCCCCTTACTATATCCTCGTGGCGGATTATTCCGACGCATAAGGCATTGACCAGAGGATTATCCTTATACGCATCGTTAAAATAGGTTTCGCCACCCACTGTGGGTATCCCCATGCAGTTTCCATAATCCGCTATCCCAGAAACCACCCCACTCAAGAGGTACTTAACCCTTGGATGATCCAGTTCCCCAAACCTCAGGGAATCCAAAAGCGCTATCGGCCTTGCACCCATGGCAAAAATGTCGCGGATTATGCCTCCTACGCCGGTAGCTGCCCCCTGATAAGGCTCCACCGCGGATGGATGGTTATGGCTCTCTATCTTGAGCACCACCGCCAGATTATCCCCTATATCGACAATACCTGCGTTCTCACCGGGCCCTTGGAGCACGTGAGGTGCTTTTGTTGGAAATCTCTTCAAAAGCGGTTTTGAATTTTTGTAGCTGCAGTGTTCCGACCACATTACGCTGTACATTCCAAGCTCCACATCGTTAGGTTCACGTCCGAGCGTCTGGACTATAAGGTTGTACTCCTCGTCCGTAAGTCCCAGCTTTTTAGCTTCTTCTGCTTTTCCCAATTTTTACCCTCCCCTCGAGATATTCTAAAATGGACAGAAAAAGCCTCTTTCCATCGGTATTCCCCAAAATCTCTTCAGCGCAGCGCTCCGGATGTGGCATCATCCCGAGGACGTTTCTTTCTTCGTTTAAGATCCCCGCTATGTTCTCCAACGAACCGTTGGGATTCGCTTTATCTGTAATATTTCCTTTTTCATCCGAATAGTAAAATACGATTCTCTCTTCTCTTTTTAACCTCTCTATAGTATAGGCATCGGCGTAATAATTGCCCTCGCCGTGGGCTATGGGCATTTTTACCACTTCTCCTGGCAGATACATGTTCGTGAAAGGCGAATCAGTTGTACCCACTTTCAGGTATACGTCATGGCAGTGAAACTTGAGGTCTCTGTTTTTCATCATCGCTCCCGGAAGGAGCCCTGCTTCAAGGAGGATCTGAAATCCGTTACATATGCCGAGGATAAGCTTCCCCTTTTCGGCAGCTTTATAGACGCTTTCCATAGCTGGCGAGAACCTCGCGATGGCCCCTGCCCTCAAATAATCGCCATAGGAAAATCCTCCCGGCAGGATGATGAAATCGAAATCCTCAGGAGAAAATTTTTCCTTGTGGAATACGTATTCTGTTGGCTGACCGAGGACATCCTTCCATACATGAAAACAGTCCACATCACAATTAGATCCAGGAAAAACTATTACGGCACACCTCATATACTTTCCTCCACCACTTCAAAGCTGAAATCTTCAAGAACCGGGTTTGCAAGGAGCTTTTCACACATCATCCTTACCTTAGCCTTTGCGTCGTCAAAGCTTTCTGCTTTAAGTCTCACCTCTATCAATTTCCCAACCCGAACGTCTTCAGCCTCAAAACCAAGATGGTTCAAAGCGCCCTTTATTGCGGCTCCCTGCGGGTCGAGCACACCGTTTTTGAATCGAATGCATATTTTTGCATTAAACATTGCAATTCCCCCAAAACTATTAATATTTTAATTTTGCGATTTAATTCGGCTCAGTATTTCTTTATACGCCTCTTCCACATTGCCGAGGTCCCTTCTGAAGCGGTCCTTGTCAAGTTTTTCCATGGTTTTTGCATCCCAGAAGCGGCATGTATCAGGAGAAATCTCATCGGCAACCAAAATTTCACCTTTAAATCTCCCGAATTCCAGCTTGAAATCCACCAGGATTATATTTTTCTCTATGAGGAATCGGCTCAGTATCTCGTTTACTTTAAAGGAAGTCTCCTCGATAAAAGCTATCTCCTCTTTGGTAGCCAAATCCATTGCCATTGCATGGTATGCGTTTATCATCGGATCGCCCAGTTCATCGCTTTTTAAGCAAAATTCCAAGACAGGACTTTTTAGTTTCGTTCCCTCCTGAAGTCCGAGCCTTTTTGCCATGCTCCCCGCTGCTATATTCCTTACTATAACTTCCAGTGGCAGTATCTTCACAGCTTTTACCAGCATTTCTCTATCGCTTAAGAGCTTAACAAAATGCGTCTTGATTCCCTTTTCTTCTAAAATCTCAAAGAAAACCGCAGAAATGTTGTTGTTGAGTTCACCTTTGCCCTCTATTGTCCCCCTTTTTTGCCCGTTGAACGCCGTAGCGTCATCTTTAAATTCCATCACGTATAAATCTTCACTTTCGGTGCGGTAAATCCTCTTTGCCTTGCCTTCGTAAATCATATCCAGCTTCTTCATAAATTTTTCACTTCCCTTTCCTTTAAATATTCCCTATACCCTATATTTTCCATCCTGGCTGCCTTCTCTTCCACTTCTTTTTTCATCTTTTCCTTGTATTCCGCAACCTTTTTCTTAATTTCGGGGTACTTTATGCCCAGAATCTCTGCAGCCAAAATCCCAGCATTTCTTGCATTGTTTATCGCCACCGTGGCCACCGGTACTCCCGGCGGCATCTGAACTATCGACAAAAGGGAGTCCATCCCCTCGAGCGACGACGTCTTTACTGGGACGCCAATTACCGGCAAAGGCGTAATCGATGCCACCATCCCCGGAAGATGAGCCGCCCCGCCCGCTCCGGCGATTATCACTTCTATGCCCCTTTTGTCGCAGTTTTTGGCATAATCAAACATTCTCTCAGGAGTCCGGTGGGCCGAAACTATCGTGATCTCAAAATCGACGCCAAATTCTTCGAGAATCTTGGCTGCCTCCTGCATTACAGGCAAATCGGAATCGCTCCCCATGATTATGCCTACCAGCGTTTTTTTCATACAATTACCTCGCTTTCACCTTTAATATACTCTTCGCCTTTTGGGCCTTTTCAAGGGCCTTTTCCACATCATCGTCGATTACCGTAACATGTCCCATCTTTCTATAAGGCCTGGTGGTCTTTTTGCCGTAAAAGTGAAAGTACAGTCCCTCCATCGAAAGCGCTTCTTCAAATCCCTCAATCAAAGGCGTCCCCTCATATCCCTCTTCGCCCAACAGATTCACCATCACGGCAGGAGATAACAGCTTGGTAGACCCTAGCGGCAGACCGCTTATAGCCCTTATGTGCTGTTCGAACTGGCTCGTGGCACAAGCTTCGATGGTGTAGTGGCCGGAATTGTGAGGCCTTGGAGCTATTTCGTTTACCAGTATCCTTCCTTTTTTGTCCAAAAACATTTCCACCCCAAAAACACCCACACCGTCTAGTACTTTGACAACTTCTTTTGCAATTTCCGTTGCTCTTTCTTCCAAATCTTTTTCTATTCTGGCAGGAGCTATTACCATATCGCATATATTGGCTTTTTCATCGAAGACCATCTCCACGACCGGATAGCATCTGATTTCCCCTTTGGTACTCCTTGCCACCATAACCGCCAGTTCTTTTTCTATATCGACCAATTCTTCCACATAAGAGCCGGTGTGAAGTGCCTTTGCCATATCTTCTTCGGACCTAATAACGGCCACTCCTCTTCCGTCGTATCCGCCTTTCCTGGCTTTTTGGACGAGCGGATATCCGAACTTTTTAAATTCCTCGACGGCTATTCGTTCGATTTTCATAAATCTGGCAACAGGAATTCCCGCTTTTTTCAGTATCTCTTTTTGAGCTAATTTATCCTGAATGACCTCCAAAAGGTAAGGGGATGGAAGTATACTGTATCCTCTGTCCTGTAGCCTTTTAAGCGGTTCCGTCGCTATATGCTCAATATCGTACGTCGCCACATCGCTTTGCTTTACAAGTTCTTCTAGTTTTTCTTCGTCGTAAAAATCCCCGACTATCTGTATATCCGAAACAGAAGATGCAGGGCAACCTGGCGTCGGATCTAATACGCTTACAAAAAGGCCCATTTTCTTGGCCTCTTGCGCCATCATCTTCCCCAGCTGCCCGCCGCCTATGATGCCAATTCTAGGAAAGTCCTTCATCCCATCCTTTTTCAATGCGGCCGACCTCCAAATCACGATAATAATAAAAATAATAAGGTAGAGGAAATCTCTACCTTCAAAGCCCAAAGGGTTTTTGGCAATAACCAACTACCCCTTATAGCCAGGGCGGTTTACGGCCGCCCGGTAGAGACTTCCAGGCCATATTCCTGGAATTATATAAGGGTACCGGAAAAGTATTCATTTTGTTCGCTTACCTAAATACATAATACTACATTTTGACTAAATAATCAAGTAAAATTCCGAACAATACACTTTATTTTTTTGAATAACGTACGTTTATATTTTTTTTAAAAACTCATTAATCCTTTCCATCGCCTTTTCAAGGTTTTCCATTGAAGCAGCATAAGAAATCCTCACAAAACCCTTACCGCATTCACCGAAGGCAATTCCAGGAACTACTGCAACTTTTTTATCAAAAAGCAGTTTATTTGCGAATTCTTCACACGAAAGGCCTGTATTTTCGACCGACGGGAAGATGTAAAATGCCCCTTTTGGTTCAAAGCACTCAAGTCCCATGTCTTTCAAGCTGTTGTAGACAAACACCCTTCTCCTGTCGTATTCTTCTCTCATCCTCTTTACATTCTCCTCTCCGTTTTTTAATGCCTCGATTGCCGCATACTGCGCCATAGAAGGTGCACAAGCAACACCATACTGATGGACTTTTAGAAGTTCTTCTGCTAATCCTTCCGGAGCAGCTAGATACCCAAGTCTCCATCCCGTCATTGAATAAGCTTTCGAAAAACCGCTAATTGTAACTGTTCTTTCTCTCATCCCTGGAAGAGCTGCAAAAGCTGTATGTTCCGCGCCATAAGTGAGTTCAGCATATATTTCATCGGATATCACGATTAAATCGTGTTTTTCGGCAATTCTCGCAATACCCATAAGTTCATCTCGACTCATAATAGCACCGGTCGGGTTGTTAGGGTAAGATAAAATAAGTGCTTTTGATTTTGGGGTTATATACTTTTCCAAGATTTCCGGCTTCAAGACAAATCCATCCTTCATATAAGTGGGCACGGAAATAGGCCTTCCTCCGGCAAGGACAACGCAAGGTTTATACGCAACGAAAGCGGGTTCGGGAATAAGGACTTCATCCCCCGGGTTTAGCAGGGTCCGCATTGCTACATCAATGGCTTCACTTGCTCCTATCGTCACTATTATTTCTTTTGATGGGTTGTAAGAAACGTTGAAACGGCTTTCTAGATATTTTGCTATTTCCTCGCGCAGCTCTATAATGCCTGGATTCGGCGTATAGGAAGTTTTGCCCTCATCCAATGCTTTCTTTGCCGCCTCCCTTATATGTAGCGGCGTGACGAAGTCCGGCTCTCCTATGCAGAGCGAAATCGCATCGGGCACCTGGTTTACAGCATTGAAAAAGTACCTTATTGTAGAAAAAGTCACTTCTTTCACTCTATCAGCCACGTACTTTTTATACTCCACAAAAACCCTCTCCTTCCTTGAAATAAATTTTTATAATTATTTTACAAACAAAAATCTTAGGTTTCACTTTTTTCTGAACAAAAACGACAAAAATCTTTCAAAAAACAGTTTCCGCATTTGGGTTTTCTCGCAGTGCATACCCTTCGCCCGTGGTAAATCAGCCAATGATGGGCTTTATTCCAGCAATCTTTGGGAATTTTCATGGTGAGGTCCTTTTCCACTTTTAGCGGGTCATTCCCATCGGAAAGCCCCAGCCGCCTCGAAACTCTAAACACGTGGGTGTCCACCGCAAAAGCAGGTTTCCCAAAAGCATTGGCAAGTATCACATTGGCCGTCTTTCTGCCCACACCGGGGAGTTTGACTAGCTCTTCGAACTCATCCGGCACTCGTCCACCGTACTTTTCCAAAATTATCCTCGAACACCCGATGATATTTCTGCTTTTGTTCTTAAAAAGTCCGCACTCTCTTATCTCATTTTCCAATTCCTCGAATTTCAAATTAGCAAAATCCTCAGGTCCTTTATATTTTTCAAAAAGTCTTTGGGTCACCTGGTTTACCCGCTTATCGGTGCACTGGGCGGAAAGTATGGTTGCCACCAATAATTGAAATGGATTTTCATACCGGAGGGCAGTGGTAGCATTCGGATAATGTTCTTCGAGAAGCTTCAGGATTTTTAAAACCCGCTCTTTTTCATCTTTGAAGTTTCCCTTCATAACCATCCCTTTAAATTTTAATTTGCTCGCATGTTCTTTAAAATTTCAATTTCCTTTTTGTAATTTTCTATCCCTCCGGGAGTTTCCAGCAAAAAGGGCCTGTCTTTTATGGCTTCGTGGTTTATCACTTTTTTCATCGTTTCCAGTCCCAGCACCCCTTCTCCCAGGTTTGCGTGCCTGTCCTTTCGGCTGGCAAGTCCAAACTTGCTGTCGTTCAAATGAATAACTTTCAACCTTTCGAGCCCTAAAATTTTATCGAACTCTTCCAAGACCTCATCTAAATGCTCCTTTACGTCATACCCCGCACCGTAAAGGTGGCAGGTATCCACGCACACCCCAAACGCCTCGGGGATGCCGGTTTTGTCCATAATATCGTAAAGCTGCTCAAAAGTGTATCCCACCTCACTCCCCATTCCCGCCATGGCCTCCAGGAGCACTATCACCTTTTCCCTCCCGGTTACCACTTCTTTTAAAACAGCGGATATCCTTTCAATTCCGGCTTCGACTCCGTCACCGAGATGACTGCCCGGATGAATCACGAGATATTCAGCGCCGACTTTTTCGAGCTTTTCTAAATCCTCTCTTATTACCATTTTGGTAAAATCTGCCGTTTCCTTTTTATTAGTCGCCATATTCATAGTGTAAGGTGCGTGGGCGACTAGAGGACCGAAGTTTTCTCTTTTTCTTAATTCCTTTAACTTCTTAATATCACTTTCATCCAGGGCTTTTACGGCCCCACCCCTGGGGTTGCGGGTAAAAAACTGCATCGTGTTGGCCCCTATCGAAAGGGCGTCTTTTACAGCCTTTTCGTAACCTTTTGATATAGATATGTGAGCACCTATAAGCAAAATCCATTCTCCTTTCATATTAACTTTGAACCTTCTCATATACCCTCATGAAATTCCCACCCAAAATTTTTTCGATATCTTCATCAGAATAACCTCTATGCACTAATCCGCGGGTGATGTTGATAAATTTCTCGCAGGACTCTAACCCCTCCACCTTACCATCAAAGCCGTCGAAATCGGAACCGATTCCCACGCAGTCGACACCGGCTTTGTCCACAATGTAATCTATGGCATCGAGCACTTTTTCCAAACTGCCTTTGGGTCCTCCATAGCTTGTAAAGTAAAAGCTCACCCCGATGACCCCGCCCCTTTCGGCAACGGCCTTTATCTGTTCGTCATCGAGGTTCCGGGGAATATCCATGAATTTTCTCGGAAGGGCGTGGGAGACTATAACCGGCTTTTCGCAAACTTCCAGCGCGTCCCAAAAACCTTTAGGAGAGATGTGAGCCAGGTCTACCACCATTCCCAGCCTTTCCATCTCCTTTATCACTTCAACACCGAAACTTGAAAGTCCTCCATTGCTCCTTATGTCCCCGGCGCCATCGGCGATAGCGTTTCTGTTGTTCCAGGTGAGGATAATTGAGGAAACCCCCATTTTAGCATAAACTTCCAGCATGTCCAGGTCTCCCTGAAGGGCTTCTCCCCCTTCGATACTTATGAAGGCCGCGACTTTACCTTGATTAATTGCCTTTTTCGCATCGTCAAAAGACTGTGCAAGCATTATATCTTTCTCGTTCTTTTTTATTTCACGCGTCAATACGACTATTCCCTTTAACGTCGCGTGGACCGCATCGCCGTACCATTCAGGCCTAACGAATACCGCGAATACTTGAGCCTTTATTCCGCCTGCTTTAAGCCTTGGTATGTCTACGTGTCCCTCCCCCGACCTTTCGCCTAAAGTTCGCTTCCCTTCTAACACTTGAAGGACAGTGTCACAGTGGGCGTCGAAAATGATGCTCTCTCTGTGGAGCCTTAAGGCTCTCTGCTCTTGTTCTTCACTTAACCGAAGCACATTATTTCCTCCATTTCTGTGCAAGGTTTTTTTATTTTTTATATTGTAGCTTATTCACATTAATTTTTCCACTCTTATACTTTAAAACTTTTCACTCTTAATCAAAATTCGATGGTATAATAATTCTAGAGGCAAGCCAAAAAGGAAGTGATGGCAAATGCAAGCACTGAATTCGATGGAAATGATTAAAGGAAAACAATGTATGAGATTAAACAATGCTAAACCTTTTTTAAAGTGGGCAGGGGGAAAATCACAATTACTAGATGAATTATATAAGAGATTACCGTTAGCTTTTATTCAGAGTGGTGAAATAGAAAGATACGTTGAACCCTTTGTTGGTGGAGGTGCTTTTTTCTTCTTTATAAAGAGAAATTTTAAAGTTAGAGAATCGTTTCTACTTGATATAAATAGGGAACTTATGATAAGTTATAAGGTTATTCAGAATAATGTGAATGAGTTAATTGATGAGCTAAGAAATATTGAAGAAAGATACTTGAAATTATCAGAAGAGTACAGGAAACATTTTTACTATAATATTAGAGAGGAGTATAATAGACAAAAGAATAATTTTGATTACGCAAATTACAATTTTGACTGGATAAAAAGGGCAGCATCTTTAATTTTTTTAAATAAAACCTGTTTTAATGGATTATATAGATTGAACAAAAAAGGCGAATTTAATGTTCCTTTTGGGAAATACAAAAATCCTACCATTTGTGACAGTGAAAATTTAATAGCAGTACATAGAGCATTAGAAGATACGGAGATTATTTGTGCAGATTTTGAAGAAAGCAAAAAATACATACATAAGAACACTTTAGTGTACCTTGATCCTCCTTATCGCCCTTTAAGCGATACTTCTAATTTTACGAGTTATAGCGAGAGTGGGTTTAATGACGATGACCAAAGAAGGTTAGCTTATTTTTTTAAAGAAATGGATAAAAGAGGTGCTTATCTATTACTTAGCAATTCTGACCCTAAGAATGTAGATGTAAATGATAATTTCTTTGAGGAATTGTATTCTGGATTCATTTTAGAAAGAGTAAAGGCAAAAAGGCACATAAACTGCTATGGAAATAAACGGGGTGAAATTAATGAATTGATTATAAGAAACTATAAATAGGAGGTTTAAGAATGAAGGAATTATACTTAGAATTTTTAGACGTTGAAAATATAGAAAGTGTAATAGAAAAATTCCATGATACAATCATAGATACAAATAGAAGTTATAATTTTTTTGTTGATTGGGACAAAGTGAGAAACAATATTACCAAATATAAAATTGAATTTCATATATTAAATAGTTTGGTTGGAAGTAAACAATTTGAGGATGATTTAAAAGAAATTTTACAAAAATATCCTCAAGTACTACCAGCTATACCAATCTTGCTAGCTATAAGAGAACTCAATCTTAAAGTGATTAAAGATTTCACAGAAAAAGTTCCAAAGGTTGTAAATTATGACTTTAATATTAGAAATCTTACACCAGAAGATATTGATAATATTATAGAATTTTTTGATAAGACGGGTTTAAAAAATCTTCTTATTAATATGGTTACAAAAAACATATATGATTACGCAATCGGAGTAGAAGTAGGTTTAGATTCCCATGCACGAAAAAATAGAAGTGGAGATGCTATGGAATTATTATTAAAGCCAATTATAGAAGAAATAGCAAAGAAAAAAGGCATTCAAACAATATTATTTCAGAAAACATTCGAATATTTAGAAACCAATTATAAAATAAAAGTTAATTCTTCAATTCAAAATAGAAAAGCTGATTTCATTTTAATCAAAAACAATAAAAAAGTCATCAACATCGAAGTAAACTTTTTCTCAGGAACTGGTTCAAAACCCCAAGAAATTGTGGATTCCTATATAGAAAGACAGAATGAACTTAAAAACAACGGATTTGAATTTATTTGGATAACAGATGGAGAGGGATGGAAAGGACAAAAAAATCAAATTCATAAAGGATTTGAAAAAATAGATTATCTATTAAATCTTTACTTTGTTCGCATCGGTTTATTGGAGGAAATATTATGCAGGATATAGTCTTTAAAAAGGAAATCACTACAGTATGGTCATTTCCTGAAAGAGGAAAATGGAAAACACATAATGGCAACTACAGAGGCAATTTCGCCCCACAAATTCCTAGGAATATTATCTTAAGATACTCGAATGAAGGAGATATTGTTCTGGATCCAATGGTTGGGAGTGGTACCACACTTATAGAAACCAAATTATTAAATAGACGAGGTATAGGCTTTGATATCAATCCTGATAGTGTTGAGCTGACTAGAAAAAACTTAGATTTTGATACAGATAATAAGTATGAGCAGCTTGTAAAAGTAGGAGATGTAAGAAACTTAAAAGAGATCTTCGATAACAGCGTAGATCTAATAATAACTCATCCACCGTACTTAAACATAATAAAATATTCAAACGGGAGAATAGAAGGTGATTTGTCAAATATATCTGATGTCAAAAAATTTTGCACGGAGTTAGAAAAAGGAATTGTCGAACTTTATAGAGTCCTAAAAGAAGACAAATACTGTGCAATTTTAATAGGAGACACAAGAAAGAACGGACACTATGTACCACTAGCATACTATGTAATGAGGCTATTCCTGAAAAACGGCTTTGTACTAAAAGAAGACATCATTAAAGTCCAACATAATTGCAGGTCTACACCTTATTGGGAAAAACGAGGAGAAAAATATAACTTCTACATGATTATGCATGAACATTTATTTATTTTCAGAAAACCTAAAAAAGATGAGAACTTGTACAGAATAAAATATAGCACAGGATTATACTAATAAAATTAGCAGAAAATCATGATATTTAGCACATTCCCCTAAAAGGCAGACCAGCCTCTTCCATTTCTCTTCTATTATTTCAAATATTTCAAAGAAAAGCCCGACGACGCAGTTAGATCTAATGTAGTTCGAAATCACTGAAACCAGTCATAATATTAGGTGGTACACTTTTCATATTCTCTGCTGACACATTCAATAAATAGAAAGAATCTAACTCATTAGGCGCTTGCAAAACTAAGCTACCATAAAAAACTAAAAAAGTCCCTCTACCTGTCCGGGTCACAAATTTGACAGATTATGGAATATATTTTGTTCTAGTTTTAAAGCTCATTTATAAAAAGCAAAAGACACCCCCTAAGCTTGATTGCAACTTTAAGCAACAAGCCACCGAAGTGACCTTACCTTGTCATGTTTTTTCGCTCTTAATGCGACTAAAGCCACTACATTCTGAGCAATTGCAGCTAACACAAACTCACAATAAACACTTCGAAAATCAGTCACAGTAAGACAGCCGAGCATTAATGGAAGTTTTAATCTAGAGATCGACTGTTCCACAGCAATACGTTGCGAATAAATTTTTCCCACAACTTTGAATTTCTTGGAATAGGGGTATTTCTACGGTAATTATCCTCGGGATAAGTGTATACCATTCGGCCACTTTTGGAATTAGTGCAGGGGTTAGGGCAAGTGCAGATGTAACCGCTTTTTCCTCGTTTAGTCAAAGGACATACCCATTTAATCCGATTTCTAGACTTACAGGTCAAAAATAGTTATTTGTTTATATTTCTCCAAAAGGGTCCACCTCCGGTTGATAGTTTTCAAAATGAAATATTCTTCATGAACTGGAGGGAACCCTTCTTGTTAAGAGGTAAAAACCCCTAATTTTTCAATAGATTTGGGGTTTTGCAATAACCTATAAATAGAAAAAATCTAACTCACCAAAAGGAGGGATTGCATTGAACGAAGTTATCAACGCCATAAAAACCCGAAGGAGTATAAGGCGTTTTAAGCCCGAACAGGTAAGGGATGAGGAAATAGAGGCCATTATAGAAGCGGCAATCCATGCTCCCAGCGGCCACAACGAGCAGCCCTGGCATTTTACCGTCATTCAGAATAAAAATCTCATCGACCATTTCAGCAATGTAACAAAAAAGGCCATGGCGGAATCGGAAGTTCCATGGATAGCCGCCATGGGAAACAATGAGAAATTGCATCTTTTTTACAACGCGCCAACCATAATAGTGGTCTCCGGCAAAAAAGGTTCTTATTCACCTCTTATCGATTGCAGCGCCGCCACTCAAAACATGCTGCTCGCAGCCCACAGCCTGGGACTCGGAGCGTGCTGGATTGGCTTAATAAATTTGATATTTAAGATGGAAGAAGAGGTGAAAAAACTCTCGCTGCCAGAAGGTTATGAGCCTTATTTTGCAGTAGCCTTGGGTTACCCAGACCTGGAAAAACCGCCGCGTCCCATAGAAAGGAAAAAGGATGTAGTAAATTACATAAAGTGATAAAAAATCCACCCCCAAACTTTGTCAGTTTGAGGGTGGATTTTTTTCTTAATAATTTTCGTACATATTTCCTAATATCTTTAAAATTTCTTCTCTTTCCAGTTGCCGCGGAACAAAACTGTAGCAAGGATCTTTAAATACCATATCAACTGTGCTCAATAAATCTTCTTTAGATATCCCAAGCTCTCTAAGCGGCCTTATTCCTAATTCCCTCATGAACCTTCTTATGGCTTGGGCTACCTTTTCGCCAATTTCTTCGCCACTTTCCCTTCCTGAAAAATCAAGGCCCATAGCTTCGCCCACGATCTTTACCCTAGATGCATCCACCGTAGCGGCGTATTTCATTACTTCAGGTAGGGCCAGAGCGCACGCCTCGCCATGAACTACATGAAATTTCGCACCTATGGTGTGAGCTATGGCATGTCCTAAGTGTACTAAGGCATCGTTAAAGGCTATACCTGCAAAATTGCTGGCAAGAAGCATATTTGCTCTTGCTTCGATGTTGACACCATCTTCGGCAGCAACCGGCAAATACTTAATTATTTTATTAATAGCATCAAAGGCAAGAAGCTGCGATTTAGGATTAGGCAGTTTTGCCGTAATAGCTTCGGCTGCATGGGAAAATGCGTCCATCCCCGTATGGACGGTGGCATCCTTTGGCAAGTTTATCGTTGCTTCGGGATCTAATATTCCAAGGGAAGCTACTCCAAAGACAGAGTTTTTAACATTATTTACAGTATCTGTTATTACAGCAACTCCTGTGCTTTCGCTTCCGGTACCGGCTGTCGTCACTACCATCACAACAGGAACGCCGGGTTTAAAAAAGGGATTCCCAAAATACTGGTTTATAGGAGGTGGATTATTTATAAGAATATTTATGCCTTTCGCCGCATCCATTACACTTCCTCCACCTACTGCTACTATCCCGTCAACTTTCTGCTCTCTTGCCACTTCTCCGCCTTTATTGACTACATAATCCGGAGGGTCAGGTAATATTTCATCAAACTCTACGAAACTTATTCCAGCATTACTTAGACTCTTTTTGCACTTTTCGTAAATATCAAGTTTTGACACAGTTCTATCTGATACAAGGAGCACTTTGGAGCATCCAAATTTTTTGACTTCTTCGCCCAAAAGATTTACAGTTCCTCTTCCGTAAATGATTGGACACAATTGGGCGTATCTCGAATAGGATAACAACATCTAGGATTCCCCCTTTTTAGCTTCATTGATATTTTACAAATTATACGCTGCTAAAAAGCCAGCCTCTACAGCATTTCTTATTTTCCCTGCTTTTTCCGCATCTCCCAGTATAAAGACCTTTTCAAAACTGCTTTTTATCTCTTCAACCAAGTTCTTATTCGGTGTCCTCCCAAGAGACAGCACCACGTAATCAAAGTTGTAAACGACTTTTCCTTGAGTTTTAGTGTTCTCAAAAACCACTTCGTTTCCATTTATCGCAACAAGTTTATGGTTTGGATTTAGCTTCACATCATAAGCTTGCAGGTGGCCCAACACGTCTATTAAATTCTGGAAAAATAAACCGGGACCGATTTCATCTAGCATTTCAAATAAACTGACCTCATTTCCTTTTTCAGCAAGGTAATGAGCAGTTTCAAGCCCTGTCATTCCAGATCCAACTACTGCTACTTTTTTACCGGATATATATACTTTCTCAGCCAGTATGTCTTCTGCTGTGAATACGTTTTCGCTTCCGATGCCGGGAATCGTTTTAGGTACTATGGGCTCTGAACCTTGAGCCACAAACACCGCATAGGGGTTAAGTGCCTTTAATTCATCAACCGTCGGCATCGCATTAAATCTTACCTCTATATTCTCCTTTTCAATCTGAGACTTATAATAATCAATGAGCCAATTTATTTTCTCCTTTTTGGGAGGCTTGCTTGCAAGGTTTAACTGTCCGCCTATTTTATCAGTCCTTTCAAAAATTACCGGCCTGAACTTCCGTTTTGCCAGTATTCTTGCTGCCTCAAGCCCCGCAGGCCCCGCGCCTATTATAGCTACAATCCTACCTTCCCCATTTTCCTTAAATTGATTTAACTCCCATTCGCGGCCACTTTGAATGTTTATGCTGCACTGACAGGTCATTCCCGTTATATCGGCACCTATTAATGTTTCCATACAATAAAGGCAAGATATGCACTTCCTTATTTCATTCACTCTTCCTTCCATTGCTTTGTTTGCCCATTCAGGATCTGCAAAATGCTGTCTTGCGGAACCCGCAAAGTCGATCTTGCCTTCCCTTATCATCCTGTCTGCAAATTCGGGGTCCCTTATCACTGAAACTCCTATCACCGGGATGTCCACAGCTTTCTTTATCGTTTCAGCAAGATATATCTTCCATCCCTGCTCGTAAGAAGCCGGTTCCCAGGACACATTCATTGTTTCATAGATACCGCAACTTATATCCAGTGCATCCACGCCAAGCTCCTCAAGCCTCTTTGATATTTTTACCCCATCTTCTAGATGAAGCCCTTCATTTGGAAGCCCAACCTTTTCCAAAAATTCATCGACCGTCAATCTTACAAGAAGTGGAAAATCTTTTCCGCACTTTTCTCTAATGCCAACTACTATTTCTTCTAAAAACCTCATCCTGTTTTCAAAACTCCCGCCGTACTTGTCTGTCCTTTTATTTGTATACGGGCTTAAAAACTGGTTTATTAAATATCCGTGCGCTCCATGGACTTCAACACCGTCAAATCCGGCTTTCTTTATTCGAACTGCAGCATCTACAAATTTTTTTACCATTTCCTCGACTTCTTCCGTACTCATCGCCCTCACGGGTTGATGCACGACTTTGCATTCTACCTCGCTCGGTGCCGCCATCGGCTCATTTCCGTTTATCGCAGAAATTCCTTGCCTTCCCGGATGATAAATCTGAGCCACGATCTTCGTACCGTATTTGTGCACCTCATCGGCCAGAGCTCTAAGACCGGGTATAAATTTATCGTCAAACACACACATCTGTCTGGTATTACCTTTGCCTCTCTCATCCACAACCATACATTCGGTGATAATGAGCCCTACTCCACCTTTTGCCCTAGCCGCGTAAAATTGGATGTCTCTTTCCGAAATGGTTCCGTCGGAATTCGCGAGGGCGTTTCCCATAGCTGTAAAGACGACCCTGTTTTTTGTTTCCATAGTCCCTATTTTGCCGTGAGAAAACAAGCTTTCAAACATACCTTTCCCTCCCATTTGTTAATGTTATAACTATCCCATTTCAATATATATTTTACCCAACATAAAACTCCTTGCCTAACATAAAGCAGTTGTATTAGCTACAATTTTTTTTTGACCGTAAAGATATCCTTTCAAAGGCCTTGATACCTTTAGATCCATATTGTAATATTTCAGTAGTAGACCAAGAAGCGAGAGTGATGAAATGGAAATTGATATGACTTCTCTTAAATATTTCGTGCTTATATGCAAAAATAAGAGCTTTTCTAAAACTGCAGAGGAACTTTTTATAACTCAACAGGCTTTAAGTAAGCGCATCCAAAAGCTAGAGAAGCAGTTAGGAACACAGCTTTTTGAACGTACGCCCAGAGGCGTCACTCTTACGGAAGCGGGGAGGTACGTTCTTTCGAGGGCAGAACTTCTTGTCAAAACCTATGAGGAATTCGTTTCCGATGTAAAAAGTAAAATAGACAAAGAAAAAACAACGATAAAAATAGGGTTTGCCCCAGGCACCCTCCAAATTTTAGGGGTCAGGGCAATAATTGAATTCGAGCAAAAAAACCGGGATATTCACATTGAAATAGCAGAATTTTCCGATATAGACTGTGAAGCAAATGTATTAAACGGAACTCTAGATCTAGCTTTGACCGTAAAACCTAAAGACCTGAGCAATTTTATTTATCATCATCTCATAAGGGAAAAATTAATCGTTATAGTCAATAAAGCCAACCCTCTTTCAGATAAAAAGAGTGTAAGATTTGAGGACCTTAAAAACGAAAAACTGATACTGTTGAGCGATACTTTTCGGATCCAACCAGTCATCCTTGAACATTTTGAGAAAGCTGGCTTTGCTCCTAAGGTCTACTTTAAATCAAGTCACGATTTGAAGGTCGCTTACGATTTTGTGGAATTGAACCAAGGCATTTTTATATTTGTAGATAAACTTACGCATCCCCACATAGAAGAATATAAAAATATTAAGATAATCCCCATCGATGATCCTACAGCTTACTGGGATGCCGGATTTATACTAAAAAAAGGGACAAAGATCAGCAAAGCTGCGAAAAAGTTTATAGACTACTTTATAGAAAAATACAAAAACAAGTCATAATTTTGCCGGCAAAGCAATTTGAACCTTTTGAATCAAAATAGCGAGACTTTTTTCCTTTATTGCTAAAAATGACATAATTAGATATAATTAGTGGAAAATGCCAATTTTATATAGGAGGTAATGTCGTGAAGTGGCTGAAGTTTTCAGAAAGATTAGGAAAACTCAATTTTCTATCATCTGCATTTAGATCATTTTCTATATCCAAAAAAACTAAGCATAGCCTCAAGACCCGCCTAGTAGTATATCTAATTATTATGGCACTGCTGCCCCTTATAGTTTTAAGCGGTATAATAAATCTTTTCATTAAAAGTTCAATGGAAAGCGAGGTCAAAGAAAAGACCAGCCTCATAGTAAGTTCGTTGAACGACAATATAGATATTTTTATAAACGAAAATAAAAACTTGGTATCTTTTCTTGCGAGTACCAATATCGTCCGCTCTATGGAAAGATATGCCATAGAAACATTCATTTACGATATGCTTTCCCGGTATCCGCAGATTAGCAGGGTTTTTATCGCCGATACCCAGGGAAACGTTTTCGGCATACCTTATTCCAGTTTATCAGAAGAAACAAACGTCTTAAGCGAAAGTTGGTATACAGGGGCCATTAATCAAAAGGACGTATATATTACCAAGACAAGATTAGACCCTGCTTCAGGGTCGATGATTATATCCATGTCTTCACCTATATTCTCAGATAAAGGGGAAATTAAAGGAGTTTTATCAGCAGATATATCACTCGTATCCTTAACTTCTATAATTTCAAAGTTAAAAGTTGGCACATCAGGTTATGCTTTTATAACAGACAGTGACGGCAACGTAATAGGCCATAAGGATTATAAAATAGTAAGGTCTAGAGAAAACTACATGAAGTACGATTTTGTAAAGCAAGCCCTATCGGGTAAAATAGGCTTCATAACTTTCTCGGAAAACGGAAATAAAATATTCGTAGCTTATGGTTCGCAACCCGCCACCGGATGGGGAATTTTCGTAAGCCAACCAGTATCCGAAGCGTATTCCAATATCTACAAGGTGACCAGAGTCTTCACTTTGATCGGCCTTTTTACTGTCATAATAAGTGTTGCCGCGGGATTATATATTGGCAGCAGGATTTCATCACCTATACTCAAAATGGTGACGGTTTCTAGTCAGGTATCCACGGGCGACTTAACGGAAACCATAGATATAAGAGATTCATCGGAAATAGGATTTTTAGCCTCCTCATTCAATTCTATGATTACGGGTCTAAAAAATCTTGTTATTGAAATCAAAAAGACCGCAGAAGAACTTTCAACGGCAACAAAAAGCCAGGCCGAATACGCAGAAAACAGCAAAAAAGCCGCCGAACAGATTTCTACCGCCATGGAACAAATAGCAGCAGGCGCATCGGATCAATCGCAAAAATTGAGCGAAATATCCGATGTAATAAATGACCTTGTTATATCAAACGGCAAAATTGATGATAACGCCCGTTCCACAGCGCAAGCTGCGGAGGAAATGCTCAAACGTGCTAAAAACGGACAAGTCAAGATGAACGAAGCTAATTCCAGTATGGATTCTATAAAATACTCAGTAGACCAGTCTAAAAATATAATCGTTGACTTGGACGCAAGTGTAAAAGAAATAGGAAAGATATCAGATATCATAAAAGACATAGTAGAACAGACAAATCTACTCGCACTAAATGCCTCAATCGAAGCTGCAAGGGCGGGCGAATCGGGGCGGGGATTTGCTGTGGTAGCCCAGGAGATAAGGAAACTCGCCGAAAAATCAGGCCAAGCCGCAAAGCAAATTTCGGACATAGTAAGGCAAATCCAGGAAAATAGCCAAATAGCCGTGGAATCCATGGGTAAAAGCTCAAGAGAAGTAGAAAGCGGAACTCAGATAATAGCCGATGCCAATGAAACATTTAACAGGCTCATTTCCGACATAGAAGCCACTGCAACGGCTGCAAGGCAGATTTCGGAAGAAATAAGTACCCAGTACATAAATATCGAAAGGATCGTCAACAAAATAACCGACATAACTTCTGTATCCCAAGAAACGGCTGCTGCAAGCGAAGAAGTCACTGCATCCACACAGGAACAGACAGCGGCCATGGAAAATATAGCATTTTTTGCAAGGAAACTTGCTGAATTGGCGGAAAACCTATCTTCAGCAGTAAGCAAATTCAAGGTTTAGAAAAAGGCAAGCGGCGCAATTTTCGTTGCGCCGCTTATTTTATTTGTATAAAAAAATAATCTCGTGAAAAAAATATCCTTGAAAATGAGAAAACATCAGGAGGGATACCAAACTGATAACAGAGGCCATGATACTCGTCGAAAGAGAATTGATGCGCATAATATCACAGTGCAAAGAACCTTTGAGCACTATACTTAAAAATATGTTTACCGGTGGAAAACGATTAAGGCCTAAGCTTGTTCTTCTCTCAGGTCTTTGCTTTTCACCGGTAAATCTGGACATGATTTATTCCGCAGTAGCCACCGAACTAATTCACACTGCTTCACTCATCCACGACGATGTAATAGACGAATCCTGCTTCCGGAGAAACCAACCAACTATAAATTACATACATGGAAACCATATTGCGGTTCTTGCCGGAGACTATGCTTTTGCAAAGGCTTTTGAGGTCCTTTCCGTCCACAACCTGCACCGCTGCAAAGACTATTTTGTCGCAGCAATCCAGGAAATGTGTCACGGTGAAGTTATGCAGGCTGTGGATAATCTATCCATTGATGAAAAATATTATTTTAAAATCATAGAAAAAAAGACCGCCTCTCTCATCTCGGCATGCTGCAAAGCCGGAGCGGTTTGCGGAAAAGCTAGTGAAAAAGATGTAGAAAAAATGGGCCTTTATGGCCTTTACCTGGGCTGTGCTTTCCAGATTGTCGACGACCTTCTGGACGTGATAGGGGATGAGGTGGAAGTCGGAAAACCGGTGGGCCATGATTTGGAGGAGGGCAAGGTATCACTTCCCTACATATATTTCTTGCGAGAAAGTCCGCTGGGCTCGAAATACCATCCATTTTTAAACGACAGATACCGCCTTTTAAAAGTAAAATCCCAGCTCATTTCTGATTTAAAAAAATCCGAAGCCGTAAATATCTCTTATGCAAAAGCTGAAGAGTTTTCCAAGAAGGCAAGGGATATATTGAGCGAATTACCCGAGTCGGTATATAAAAAACTCCTTGTCGAGCTTTCTTTTGAAGTTGTCAAAAGGAAAAAATAATCTTAAATCCTTTTTTTCTTTCTCAGCCAGCAACAAAAGCCATGCATCATCCTGGTGTTTTTACCGCAATAGTCCAAAAGCTCTTCCGTGACCAAACTGCGCTCGCCGTAAAAAGCTTTGGGGTCCGAAAGGTACATGGCCATAAGGCCGTCCACTACAGTGGAATGGAAAAATGGATATCTTAATTTAGTCGCTTCGTTTTGGGAATTTTTGTAAAATACTTTAAGTCTTTCGAGACAATTTGTCAGATTCGCGTAATAACTTACGAAATTGAGATCGCCGTTTGCTTCATCCTCATCTAAATCTATGTAATAGTCCAGCAGTATGTGCAAACCGCATATCCATGGAAAGTAAGAATGGAATATCTCCCAAGCTTCAAGCCCCTCCAAATCAGGGTTCATCGCTGCAGCGACCAGCATAAAAATCCCCAACGTAGACCCAGCGGCTGCGGCAAATTCCCACCCGTTTATCTCCGGAAAGTACCCGAGATAATTTTCATACCATCCAGTCATACGGCATTCCCTTACCTCCGGCACAAGATGCTTGTAGGTCTGCAGCTCCGAATAAAGCCTGGCTAGAAATAATATTTTTTCCCTTACGATGGCATAAGACGGTAAATCGGAAATGAACGCCTTGCATTCTGCCACCAGCAATCTCAGATAACCGCCATCATTCTTATAAGGATAGCGCTCGTAATAATCGCTAAACACTTCCCCCGGCATGAGGGCGTCGGTCATCGCCAGGTGAAGCCTTTTAAAAGCTTCTTCATCTTCTACCTTGGCTCTGTCGCACAAATTGTCAAGGTAATCGCTGATGGTCTGATAAGACACAATAAAGCGCACCATATCCCTTTGAGGCACACCAGGATATAGAGCATATACGCTGCCTCCTTGACAATGAAATTTCTTTTTCTTTATGCTTTCAACCGCCTGTGTTTTAAGCACGGGGGCCGGGATTTTCTCTGCCATACGCATGTACCTTTTCAATTCCGCTTCAACCTGCGGAAACACCTTATTTACAAATCTATGCAGAATTCCAATCCGGTAAAAGCTTTGCTTTAGCACGGCAGAACCTCCGAAAAATCTATTTTTTTCTCCTACTATTATTTGCCAATAACAGCTTTTATATTAATCCATCAACACGACATAAAAACGCACCTCAAATTCAATAATATTAATTGTAAGTCGAAGGAAAGACGGGAGTGAGTCTATGACAATAAAAAAAGCGATTTTAATTGTTACGTTTTTTTTCATTTTATTGCAGACTCAATGTTTTGCCTTAACCATCGACGGCAATAATTTTCCTAAAACTGCCGTCATGATAGTTTTAGACCGGATTGACCTCGAAGACCTCGCAGGAGATTACCCAAACCTGAAAAACCTCATTTCCGGGGCTGCCGTAGGCCTCATGAATACAAGACCGGGCGGAAACTACGACCCCGCCGGCTGTTATCTTTCTATCGGAGCCGGCACAAAGGCTCATACTGGAGGTAAAGGCAAAAATGCACTGATGGCCTTCGAAAAGTATGAATTCACCGAAGCAGCCACCGCGTATAAATTGTACACGGGGCGCCCGGTGCCAGACAGCGCCATTATTCAGCTTGATATAGCACGAATTATCGAAGAAAGCAAAAGGCAAAACTACGAGGTAAAACCCGGCCTTTTGGGGGAAATTTTAAAAAATAACGGCATACCGGTCGCCGTCCTCGGAAATGCCGATACCGACTATGAAAAAAATAGAATGGCAGCCCTTATTGCTATGGACTCAAACGGGATAGTTCATTCCGGTTATGTAGCCGGGGATATAAACACACAAGATGAAAGCAGTCCCTTCTTTTTAAAAACTGATTACGATAAACTATATAGGAAATTTATGGAACTTAAGAAAAAAGGGGGCTTCATCGTAATACACCTGGGAGATACCGTAAGAGCTAATGACATCGTCAATTTTGTAACCACTGAATTATACGAAAATTACAGGGTTAAAGCTCTAAAAGATTGCGACGAATTCATCGGGAAGATAGTTGATAATTTGGACACCAGAAGGGACCTGTTGCTGGTAGTAACACCCTTCCCATCTTTTAACGGATACAGGGAGAAAAAACTGCTCACGCCTTTTATAGCTATCGGCCCTAATTTGAATCGGGGTCTTGCCATATCTTCCACAACGCGACGAGCCGGTATAATAGCCAACGTGGACATAGCACCGACCGTACTTTCCTTTTTTCAAATTCCGGTGCCTGTTGAAATGTTGGGCCATCCCATCGAAAGCGTATACTTTACCAATGCATACGACCATCTTCTGAAATTAAGCGAAAAAGCAACCCTTACATACACCTATAGGCCGTATTTTATAAAATCCTACGTCGCCATGCAAATATTGGTTTCGCTGACTTTCCTGCTTTTTATCTATTATAGAAAAAATTATCTCGTTTTTATAAGACCTTTTTTACTAGCCAGCATGTCGCTGCCTCTGACGTTCCTGATACTCGCGCTGATTCCTGGAGAAAATATATTTTACATGTTTTTTTGGACCATCATAATTACCATAGCAGCAGTGATAATTGCATCGAAAGCAAAAAGCACCGCCGGTGCCGTTTCCCTTATTAGTTTATCAACTGCCTTGGCAATAGTCGCCGACCTGTTAACCGGCGGAAAACTTTTAGGAAGTTCAGTTCTGGGACATGACCCGATTGCGGGAGCCCGCTATTACGGGCTGGGGAACGAATATATGGGCGTTCTAGTCGGCTCAACCGTAGTAGGTGTTACAACCGTATTCGACAATCTTAAAATAAACCGGCGACTCCTGACAGCTATGAGTATTTTAATTTTCAGCATTTCCTTTTACCTTATTTCTTCACCTTCTTTTGGAAGCAACGTCGGCGGCGCTATTACCGCCTGCGGCGCTTATTTGACGACCTTGATTTTACTTTCCGGTTCAAAACTTAATTTTAGGACTTTTGTAAGTATCCTCGCCATTATCGCATTTTTTACTTTGCTTTTGTTCTTGTTTTCTGTTATCTCAGGTCCGCCCAGCCACATAAGCCAGACGGTGGACCTTATAAGAGAAGGCGGAATGAAACCCGCTGTTTCGATAGTAATAAGGAAAGTTTCCATGAATTACAGGCTTTTCAAATACACCCCCTGGACCCGAGCCTTGGTCACGACCATAGTGGCTCTCATTTCCCTTTCCTTCAAGCCGCCCAACACTATGAAAAAGATATTTAAAAAGCAATCCAATTTTTATGCCGGTTTTACGGGAACCAGCATAGGCTCCATCCTTGCCCTCATATTCAACGATTCGGGCATCGTAGCTTCGGGAACAATGGCCATTTTTTTCGGCCTCCCCGTCCTGCTATTTATAGCCGATGAGAATATTAACGATAAAAGCGAAATGTACCTCAAAGGGTGAATCAGCGTGAAAAAAATTAAACTGCTGGAAGTCGTCCGCGACGCCGAAGGAGGCATGAAGCGCCATTTTGTTAATTTTTTATTGAGCTTTCCTCAGCGTTATGATATTATATTCGCAGCATGATACTCAAAAAAGTAACATTCAGGGAGGACAATTATGTCGGATACTATCAGGTTTGGAATATCTATGAGCCAGGAGTTGCTAGATAAATTCGACAGGTTGATACAAAAAAAAGGTTATACCAGCCGTTCGGAAGCTCTAAGAGATTTAGTGAGAAACGCTCTTATCGAAGATATGTGGGAAAATGAAAGTGGAACCCTTGCCGGCACTATCACGATTATCTACGAGCATGACGCCCACGGGATTACCGATACTCTCACCCACATACAGCACGGTTTCCACCATTTAATTATATCCACAGTCCATGTGCATTTTGACGAAAAAAACTGCCTTGAAGTACTTATAGTAAAGGGCAAGGCGCAGGATATAAAAAAGCTCTATGAAAAGGTCTCTTCCCCGAAAGGCGTAAAACATTCGAAGTTGTCCGTTACCGCAATAATTTAACCGATGGCAAATCTATAATTTTTTACTGTTTTTTTGGACATAAAGCATTTAAAGGAGGATGATTTATGCAAAATTAGGAGCAAGTATACCTGTAGAAACGAAAAACCGGCTTTAATTGCCGGTCTTTTCATGCAGCATTATCCATCTTTCTAGTCATTAGCTCCCTCAAAATTTCCAAAGCCATTTCAATCTGCAAATCATACTGTTCTTCGTCAACACTCATTGCCTGCTTTACCTCTATGTCGGGGGATATGCCGCTTTTATTTATATCGACTCCCCCGGGAGTAACATATCTTCCTACTGTTATCTTAATGCCGCCAAAGGGGCCCAGGTCGACAATTTGCTGGACGGTAGCCTTGCCGAAAGTCCTCTCACCTATTAGTATCCCCGATTTTCTGTCCTTTATGGCCCCGGCAACTATTTCAGAAGCGCTGGCCGAACCGCCATTTACAAGTACCACCAGCTTAAAAGGCAAAGGCCCCGATTCGGAATTGTATACTATGGTTCTGCCGTTTTTAAAAACCACCTTTACAATCGGTCCTTGGGGAACAAAATATTCTGCCACTTTCACGGCCTGCTGAAGAATTCCGCCGGGATTATTTCTTAAATCCAGGATGATTCCCTGTACTTTGTTTTTTTCAAAAAAATCCAGTGCCTTTTTTACGTTTACCGCTGTATTCTCGTTAAACTCGCTAATCTTTATGTATCCTATGTCCTTTTCCAAAATCCTAAAAACTACGGGATTTATCGTAATTATTTCCCGGGTCATAACAAATTTCAACATTTTACCTTCTCTTTGAACACCTACGCTCACTTTAGTCCCCACAGCACCTCTCAAGCGAGATGCTATTTCCGAAATTCTTAAGTTTCTCACGTCCTTTCCATCAATCTCCACTATCCTATCCCCAGGCATCATACCGGCTTTGGCAGCGGGGGAATTATCAATTACCGAAACTACGGTGGCAAAATTATCTCTCGATGTTATCACTATCCCTATGCCGCCGAAACTCCCCTTAGCTTCTGTCTGAAAATCTTTTAATTCTTCCGGAGTTAAATATTCAGTATACGGATCACCCAGCGATTCCACCATCCCCCGAATGGCCCCCTGGATTAATTTCACATTGTCCACTTCGCCGGCGAAATTGTTGTTGATGAAGTCAACAATACTCATTATAAGTTCTGCCTCGGCAGAGCTTTCCTGAAGAGCGGCTTTAGCCGACAGCACAGGCAAAGAAGTAAGTAAAATAATCAAAACAAGTAAAAATGCTCTGCATCTTTTCTTATTCATATCTCATTCCTCCATCATACAATTTTCTCACATTATACCTGTTCTTAATATGGAAATCAACAATCCCAACCCCAACAAACCGGCAAGGACAAACCCCAATATTCCCATTAGAGGCATCCCTCCGACGATAGGACCTATCCCAGCTCGGACAACCAGCGATGAACCAATTATCAGCGATGCCACTATCATGCTGAATACAAGCCTGTTGGCCATTCTGTTGAGCTCGAATGCAAATTTTTCAAGGCCGTTGTACTCAAAATCAATTTTTATACTATCTCTCTTCACTTTATTATAAATTTCATCAATCAGGTCGGGCAAAATGGCAGAGGATCGCATAATATTTGTTATATTTTTCCTGATTTCCTTTGTAAAATACTTTGGATTATATCTTTCCCTAATAAATTGCTTTACAAAGGGCTTTGCCGCTTTTATAAAATCGAACTCTGGATAAAGCTGTCTTCCGATACCATCAATGGTCAATATGGCTTTGCAAAGCAGCGCAAATTTCGAAGGTATTTTTATACCATGTCTTCCGGCGGTAAGGAAAATTTCGTTGATGAGTTCCGGCATATTTATTTCCTTCAAGGTTTTACCGTAATACCGGTCAAGAATATCTTGCACGTCGAGCATTAATTCCTCAAAATTGCCACACTTCTCAGAAGCCCCGATCTCCAGGAGGAGATTCACGATTCTCTCCTCATCTTTACTTATGACTCCCAGCATTATTTCAGCCATCTTTCTCATTGTGTTGCGGTCTATCCTGCCCACCATTCCGAAGTCGATAAACGCTATACTGCCGTCTGGCCGCACCAATATATTGCCGGGATGAGGATCTGCATGGAAAAATCCGTGCACGAAAATCTGCTTCAGTATTGCCCTTGCACCGTTTTCCGCTATTTTCTTTTTAGAAATTCCTGTTTTTGAAATCTTTTCTATCTGGTCAACCCTGACACCTTCCACATATTCAATGGTTAAAACCTTTCTCGTAGTGTATTCCCAAAATACTTTCGGCACGTAAACGCTTATGTCACCTTCGAAATTTCGTCTGAACTTTTCTACGTTCCATGCTTCTTTTGTAAAGTCAAGTTCTTTCTGTATGGCCCTGGCAAATTCCGATACCAGACTTACCGGATCGTATAAGCGGCTTTCGGGTATATGTTTCTCGGCAAGCTTTGCCAGGTTATGCAGGATATCCAGGTCCGCCCTGATTATCCTTTCTATACCCGGTCTTTGTACCTTTACCACCACCTCCTGCTCTCCCTTTAATATAGCCCTGTGGACCTGAGCTATCGAGGCGGCGGCGAAGGGATGAGGGTCAAAAAAAGAATACACCTCTTCTATGGCCTTTCCCAATTCCTTTTCAACCTGCCTCTTTATTCTTTCGAAACCGACTCCGGGGATTCTGTCGTGCAGCTTTTTTAGTTCTTCTATGTAATCCTGAGGAACTAAATCGGGTCTTGTCGCCAGGATCTGACCGAACTTGATGAAAGTCGGCCCCAATTCTTCCAGCATCAATCTCACTCTTTCCGGAGCAGTCAATCTCCCGAGCTCTCGGTACTTTTCTCTTTTAATCAAGCGAACGAGTCCCACCTTTTCCACCAGGAATCCGAAACCGTACTTGACTATTACGTTTATTATTTCTCTGTACCTTTTCGCGTGAAGATAAGTGGTATTGAGCTGACTGAGCCGCAAGAGAAAAACCTCCTCGATCATCCTTCAGCTTTTATGTTACCACCGCTTACTGGAAAATGCAATTTATCCCGTTAAATCTTACAAAAAAAATCACCCTTAAAATCAGGGTGAGACATCTTGAGTTCTGGTTTCGGACAGAATGAAAATGACGTACCTGATGAATACGTAAATAACCATCGCTATAGCCCATAACTCCAGCAACCTGACAAAGTACAAAAACTGCGGATATAACTTAAAAGTTTTTGTCAAAAAATTAAACGCACCCTTCAAGGCAACGGCTGTTATCACAAAGGGAAATGTAAGAGCCGAATAGCTTGGATAAAACTTTAATCTCATTATCCCGGGGATATACATAATTGCTAAAAAAAACATGGATAATGAAAGCAAGCTCAGGAAAACGATCAAATTCAAACTTTTATCTTGAAACGAACTAAGATAACCCGCAAGACATAAACTAGCCGGTGCCGAAAGTATGGCAATCGTCGGAAATGCCGGTTCCGGCAGTCTTTTTATAACCAAAACTCTATACAATATCAACGGAAGCAAAATCAAGTAAGCAATAAATCCGAACCAGAACAAGAACCGTCCAAGGCTGACAAAGCCAAACGTTGGGGAAGTTACGCTTTCCGCAAACAATCCCAACATAAACTACAAAATAGCTAGGGAAAACTTTTTCTATTTTAAAGTTCAAAATGTACTTTTTGGTGAAAAAATACATCACTATAAGGTGCAGGCATAAACCCGAAAACCACAATAAATATGCTGCTTCGTAAAGGTAATCTTTTATATAATTTGCTAAGATTATTATCCCCATGGAAAAAGTAGGCATCACACCTGCAACCGCGAGGTTCTCAAAACTTTCTAGCACCGACTTCGGCACCATTATTATTTTTGCAACAACTAAAACGAGAATAACTGCCGACAGAAACCCGAAAATATTTTTATATACACTACCGTACTGCGACAACAAGTTTCCCGCTGCAGCTACACCGAGCATGAGGCCGGATATCGGAATAGGTACACTTTTAACTATCCTGTCCATTGTTCTCACCGGCGTTAAATTTAATTAAAGGCCTCATTAATTCTAGGAGCAATTTGGGGATCTTCGAGCAGCTTTTCAGCTATCCATGCCGCAACTTCACCCGTTATTTTTACGCAATGCGCCTTCCTTTCGGGGCTGGAAAATTCGTAATCTTTGACGAGGACGCGACAGCAGGTGCTTTTATACATATTTTTGATATGGTCGTGTAGAGCCGCGGACATTTGAAACATTTTCTCATTCATGGTTTCGCCGTGTTTTCTACCGTAAGCCATCCCCAGAGCCATAGCGCCGCCGCTGACCGCACCGCAAAGGCATCCAGATTTTCCAAGTCCTATCGGAAATCCCGATGCCATTTTTACCACTTCTTCAGGAAAGGGCCAGCCGAGCAGCTCATTGATTGTGTGAACCACCGCCTCCGAACAAAAAAATTCTCCTCGGGCAAAATAACCCTCGGCTTTCTTGCGTACCGATTCAACTATAAGATTTTTTTCCACGATAGTTCCCCCTACCACAAAAGGTATTTCCAGTTGATGATTATACTAGAATAACTGTCGCAAGGGAAATTAATCATTTCTATCTCATATTAAAAAACTATTGCCTTAATCAATAAAAAAGTTCCGGGAATTCTCCCGGAACATGTCATTTATCTACAATCATAATTTATATATGCGAAAAAATCCATTTTAGGTCGTCAAATAACGATTTTTAAAACATTTCTTCATGAAAAGCCGCCGAGTACGAAGCCAAAATGGAATTCCCGAAGGCAAAATAAGCTATCCGAATCGCCTCTCTTATCTCTTCATCCGTCACTCCCATGCTCCTCAACTGCCTTGCTATGTTCGCTACCCCCTGGGTTGCTCCATGAGCAGCATCCACGGCTAGTGCAATCAAGAGCTTCGTCTTCTGGTCCAGTGCCCCTTCTCCCATGGCCAAAGAATATACGTCTTCAATGGCCTTCCCAAAATCAGGGTCGTTTTTCCTTACCGGCTCAAGAAAAGGCGGTAACGGCATATGTCCCCTCCCCATTAAATGGTTTGTTCTAATATTATATCACAACACCTTTTAAAATAGTTTTGGATCTTAGATTCTTTATTTTTTTATTTATCAAACCTAACCATCATATAATCATCGTAATGGGAAAACCCAAGCCTTTCATAAGCTTTTACAGCGGGAATATTATGTTTTTTTACCATAAGTACCGGTTTTTTACCCCTTTTTATAATCCTTTTACAAAGTTCTGTTACCATTGTTTTACATATTCCTTTGTTTCTGTATTTTTCCCTTGTATATACCCCGCCGATTTGGTTTACCAAATCCGTTGACACCTGAATATATGCCTGCCCTACGATTTCATCATTGTAGATTGCAAATATGTAATCCTCTTCTTTTGACCTTTCCTTAAAAGTTTTTATTTTTTCTTCAATACTTACCTCCGTATCAAATCCCTTTTTTGAAGCTTCTACAGCAAAGGTCGCAGCTTCTTCTAAAGGAAGTTCATAAAAATCCATGATTTTTATTTTCGAATTTTCATAGGGTGTTAATTTTTCATTAACTTGAAAGCTATCTTCATCGCATAATTTTATTTTTTTCACATCTTTAATTTTGTCAAATAAAGGCGATATTACTTTTTTCATTCCCAGCAAAAACTCCAGATTGTATTTTATTATCAGTTCCGAAAAAGCCTCAATACATTCCTCATCTTCATAATGCGGTGTCGAACTTCCTAAGTTGTAGAAGGGAATAATGCCTACCAGCCTGCCGTTTTTAAAGTAACCGTAGTAATCCCCGCATCTTCTTATATTTCTATCATTTTCAATGCTGAAATTAGAAATATTTCCCTGGATAAAGGTGGTTTCAAAGGGGTATTTTTTTATGTACTCCGTCATAATTTCTCTATCTTTTTCGGTTAATAATTTAAGCAAGCAAGACTACCCCCCTAAATTACAGTACAATTTAACGACCAGGTAATGCCGAAAGAAAAGGTCCGGATTATTCAGAAGGAGCCTGGAACTTTTGCCTATCGAATTCCTTCAACACAAATTTTGAAACGGCCATAACACCCAACGGGTCACCGGTAACGTTAAGCATTGTATTGAACATATCAATAACAACATAAATGCCCGCTATCCACCCTACAGGGTCTAAAGGTAGTCCCAATGTCTGAAGTGTTAAGGCAGCAATCATAATACCGCCACCTGGAACTCCTGCACAAGCTGCTGCCCCAAAGACTCCCATCATCAATGCAACAGCAATGTGAGCTACAGTTAAATGTGCTCCATTCATTTGTGCGACCCAAACAGCATATATTGGCATTTCTGCAGCCACTGCCTGCATGTTAATGGTAGCAGCAAGGGGTATTATAACATCCGCTGCATCACTTGGAACTCCTAAAGTCTTTGTCACTCTTAGAGTAATAGGTAATGTAGCCGAGCTGCTCTGCGTGACAAAGGCCGTTAGCATAGCAGGGTATACCTTTTTCCAAAATATTATTGGATTTACCTTCAAGAACAGCAACATAAATAAGGGATGAATAACTAATAGAATTGCAAGATATGCTACCCATTGAGTAAATACCATCTTCCCAAGAGACGCCAACCCTATTGTACCTACTGTACCTACTAAGTTTGCCATTAATGCAAAGACACCAACCGGCGCATACCACAGTATAATGTCTACAATTTTATATATCAATGCTTGCAATGATTCAAACATTTTCTTGAGAAAATTGTATTCTTCAGGAGCAATGTTACCCAGGAAAGCAACAGCAAACCCCGTCAACAATGCCATAATTATAATCTGCATAGTATTAAGTTCTAAAAATGCCTTAATTGGGTTACTCGGTATGAAACTAAGCAATACCTGAGCTGCAGATACTTTTGCTAATTCGATTTCCTTTGCTCCCAATTGAACACCCATACCGGGTTTAATCATATTGGCTATTGTATAACCTACAATTGCTGCAATAAGACCAAGAATAAACCAATAGACTATGAAACCGGCAAATATTTTCCCGAGTCTCTTAAAGCTTTGAACCGTAGTCACTGCTGTAGCTATAGATACAAAAATCAACGGGCCCACAATAAATTTCAAAAGTGCTATCAAAACATCACCAAATGGCTTTAGGGCTGATACATTTGGCCCAACTACCCATCCTACAATAGTACCTATAATAACCGCTATAAGAGAATATAACGGTCTTTTACCAAGCTTTAAGGTCCGTTCCACTCCCATATTTCACGCCCCCTATCTCGATATTTTTTTGTTAGCCAAATAAAACTCTTAAAATTTTAGCTTTTCTTTGATTTTGCTGTTTTCACTGCTTAACTTAGATTTTTTAGACAAAACAAGACCCCTTCTGACAACTTACTTAAAAGTTTCCTCTCACCTCCCTTGTACAGTTTAGAATCATGCTCGGGAAAGGGCAGTGCCTCAATAACATAAAGGAAATGGTTTTTTAAAATTTGTTGTTATGGCCCAACGCCCACATAAGCTTAGCGGTAATTGCTTTTGTGGTCATGTCATTTGTTATTTTTAAATTACTACAAAAAAAACTAATTTCCTTCTTGAATATTTTTTATTTTTCCTTTTTTTATTTTCTTTCATATAATCGTTGCGAATTCTTTATGGTTTACTTCTTTCTCTTAATATATCAAACGGATTAACGCCACGCACTCGACGTGATGGGTGAATGGAAACATGTCTACGGGCTGCACCAGTTCGGTTTTATAGCCCCTGTCTTCCAGGAAACGCAGGTCCCTGGCAAGTGTGGCCGGGTTGCACGAGACGTACACCATCCTGGAAGGATTCATCTTGACAGCAGCCTCGAGCAGCCCTTCTTCACACCCCCTTCTCGGAGGGTCCATAACTATAACATCGGCCCTAACACCCTGCTTCAGTAGCCGGAACATTACTTCTTCCGATGCTCCCTCTATGAATTCCACATTCTCGATTCCGTTTAACCGCGCGTTTTTTAGGGCATCTTTTACCGCATCGGGGACTAATTCTATGCCGTAAACCTTCTTTGCCTTTTTTGCCAAAAAAAGTGTTATGGTGCCTATACCACAGTAGGCATCGATAACCGTCTCTTGGCCGGTAAGGGCCGAGTATTCTAAAGCTTTGCTATAAAGCACCTCCACCTGCACCGGATTTACCTGGAAAAAGGAGTTAGGAGAAAGGGTGAATTTAATTTCACCTATAAAATCTATTATATAGGTTTTTCCATATACCAGTATATTTTCTTCGCCCAAAATCACATTTGTCTTCTTCGTGTTTATGTTCAAATAAATGCTTGTAAGTCCCTCTACATTTTTCTCCAAAGCGTCTACAAGCTCTTTTAAACGAGGAATTTCTTTTCCATTAATTACTAGTACAACCATAACTTCACCGGTCTTTGCCCCAATCCTTGTTACTACGTGCCTTAAAAGACCTTCGTGCTTTATCTCATCGTAAACTGGTATTTGATATTTTTCCACCCATTCTCCGACCAGGTCCGCCACTTGCCAGCTCAAATCATGCTGTATCAGACAGCTTCTTATCGGCACGAGTTCATGGCTCCTTTTCTTGTAAAATCCAAGTACAGCCCGGCCATCCTTTTTCCCCACCGGATATTGGGCCTTATTTCTGTATTTAAATGGAATGTCCATTCCTATAGTTTCGAGCACCGTAGTATGTATATGCCCTATCCTTTCCAAATTGTCCTTGACTTTTTGAGTCTTGAAATCAAGCTGTCCTTTGTATGAAAGGTGCTGCAGCGAGCAGCCGCCGCATTTTTCCGAATAAGGACAGGGCGGTTCAACCCTTTCGGGCGACGGCACAATAATCTTTTCCACCCGGGAAATGGCGTAATTTTTAGATACCTTCTCTATCCTCGCAAGAACCTTCTCGCCTTTTAAAGCTCCTTCGACAAAGACTGCAAGGCCATTAACTCTCCCTACTCCCTGTCCTTCATGAGCCATTCCTGTTATTTCTATTTCAATTTTTTGCCCTATTTGAAGCATAACTTCACCGCCAAAGCTTAATTTTCTCATTTCGACGAGGGACCCTTGATTTTTAAACCTCTAAAATCGTTCTGCCTTAACGCTTCATAAAGCACTATGGCCACGGAATTTGAAAGGTTCAATGACCTTGCTTCTTCCAGCATGGGTATCCTTACGCATCTTTCCCAGTTGGCTTTTAAGAGTTCCAAAGGAAGGCCCGCCGTTTCCTTTCCGAAAACAAGATAAGTGCCCGGCTCGTAGTGCACATCGGCATAACATTTTTCCGCTTTTGTCGTGAGAAAGTAAGCCGATATACCGGGGTTTTTCTCCTCAAACTCCCTATAATTTTCGTAGTACCTCACATCCACCAGATGCCAGTAATCAAGCCCCGCTCTTTTGAGGTACTTGTCTTCCAAGGAAAAGCCAAGGGGACCTACAAGATGGAGCACCGATCCGGTCGCCGCGCAGGTGCGAGCGATATTTCCGGTATTTTGAGGTATTTCCGGTTCTACCAAGACAATATGAAACATTTATACCGCCTCTTTTATATTTTGTAGAAAAACCTTTTCCTTTTTTCGAAATAGCATAGATTTTTAAAACCAAAAGACCTTACATATTCCAAAGCTTTATCGAAATCCCTTCCCACATCTTCAGGTCTGTGGGCATCGGAGTTTACGATTATGGGGATTTCGTGTTTTTTGAGTTGCAACATTATGTCCGGCGTTGGGTAAATCTCTCCCACCGGCTTCCTGAGACCAGCAGTGCTTACTTCTGCGCAAACTTTCGCCGTTTTCATAGCTTTTGCTACTTTTTCATATACTGGAGAAAGGTCCTCTTCGGTTTTATGGCCGAAAACTTTTATTACATCAATATGGGCAATTATATCAAAAATCCCTGAAGATACCGCGCTTGTCAGCACCTCGAAGTACTCGATATAGGTCTTATAAATGTCCCTTGATTCCCATTCTCTCATAAAATCCGGATTGTCAAATCCAAAGTCACCCAGCCAGTGAACCGCTCCGATTACGTAGTCAAAGGGGTAAAACGAAACAAAATATTTTATTTCATCTTCCCATTCTGGAATATAGTCCACTTCAACGCCGAGCTTTACCGGAAAACCCTGCTTTTTTGCATCTTCTAGCAATTTTATGTACTCCTCCACATCTTCAGTTGCCCTTTCTTCGTGCCATCTTCCCCTCGGTCCGTCACTTCTCCAAAGATGCTTTGCCTGGTAAAACCTGTAGCAGTGTTCCGAAAAACCGATTTCCTTTACAGACCTTTTTTTACCCTCTTCTAAAAATTTTTTCACCCATTCGATAGTGTAAGGTCCTTGTTCCAGGTGAACGTGGTAATCTCCAAGTACCGTCATTTCCCTTCACTTTGCCCCTTTCGGTAGTTTTTTTGTGATATTTTTATTATAGCATACTTTGCATCCTAAAAAGATAAGCCCGTGGCAAAAGTTACTTTATTCAAAATATAAAAAAGACCGTCGACTTGTTTGTCGACAGTCTACAGCCATTTTTCTTTACTTATCTCCTTGCTTGAGCTGCTTTGGGAAAACCGAAAGCTATTGCTGCCAGGGCGAATATTCCAAGGAAGTAAGGATAATAAAGATAAGGTATAATCTCTACCGGCGACAGTTTCGCTATGCTTCCTGCCAAGAGAAGCTGGGCTCCGTAAGGGATGATGCCCTGCCATACGCACGAAAATATGTCGAGCAAGCTCGCGCTCCTCC
This sequence comes from Caldanaerovirga acetigignens, assembly GCF_900142995.1. Lineage (NCBI taxonomy): Bacteria > Bacillati > Bacillota > Clostridia > Thermosediminibacterales > Thermosediminibacteraceae > Caldanaerovirga > Caldanaerovirga acetigignens. The sequence continues at coordinate 89,201 of NZ_FRCR01000004.1, forward strand.
TCGGATCGACGCCGTTTTCTTCGGCCAATTTCTTCGCCATCGGGCCCGTAATTACGATCGCAACGGTGTTGTTGGCCGTACAAATGTCCGCAACCGATACCAGGGCACTTATGCCCAGTTCCGCTCCTTTGCGGCTCTTGATTTTTCGGCTAATCACATTTAAGAGGTAATCAATGCCTCCTGCTTCAGCAATCATCGCTGCAAGGCCACCTATCAAGAGCGAGAGGATGAATATCTCCTGCATGGACCCAAAGCCCTCGTACACTTTTTTGGTAAAATCAAGCAAAGTAAAGCTTCCATCGGCAAGGCCTATTGCACCAGCCAAAACAATTCCTATCAAAAGCACGAGAAACACGTTAAGTCCCATCAATGCCAGCACAAGCACGAAAATATACGGCAGTATTTTTACAAAATTGTACTCCAATCCTTGAGGTATATTTCCCGTTGTACCAGAAAGCGCAAGTATTGCTATCGACAGCAGTGCTGCAGGTAATGCTATTTTGAAATTCATTATGAATTTGTCCTTCATCTCGCAACCCTGAGTACGGGTGGCGGCTATGGTGGTATCCGAAATCATTGAAAGGTTGTCGCCAAACATGGCGCCGCCCACCACAGTGCCCACAGCTACCGGCAAAGGTATCTGAGCTTTTATAGCCATATCGACGGCAATCGGACCTATAGCAGCTATCGTTCCCATGGACGTCCCCATAGCCGTGGAAACAAAAGCAGCTATTAAAAATAATCCGGGCAGTATCATATTAGGCGGAATCACCGACAGCCCGAAGTTGACAGTGGAGTCGACTCCTCCCATCGCTTTAGCTACCGTGGAAAAAGCCCCGGCAAGCAGGTAAATCATACACATTATTACGATGTTTGAATCTCCTACGCCTTTAATAAAGCTTTCCATCTTTTTATCCAAAGAACCCTTGAAGATGACAAATGCAACGACAATACCAGCCATAGCCGCTACCGGAGAAGGAATTTGGTAAAAGGCAAATTCAACGCCCTTGCTATTGAAATAAAGGCCGCTTCCCAAAAAAATTGCAAGGAATATCAAAAGAGGCAAAAGCGATATCGGCTTTTCCTTTTTCTTCATCTACATCTCCTTTCTATTTCGAAAAATTAAGCTTGCAAGCTTTCTTGAACCCGCCTTAAAGCCTGGTCCAAGTCCGCAATAATATCCTCCACATCCTCAATACCAACTGAAAGCCTCACAAGGCCATCTGTAATACCAGCTTTCAACCTTTCCTCTCTCGGCACTGGAGAATGCGTCATTGAAGCCGGATGCTGAATCAAAGAATCCACGCATCCCAAACTCACCGCAAGGGTTATCAATTTAACGCTGTTCATTAAAACCTTGCCTGCCTCTATTCCGCCTTTGAGTTCGAAACTTATCATTCCACCGAACCCATCCATCTGCCTTTTGGCCAGCTCATGCTGCGGGTGGGAAGGAAGCCCTGGGTAGTATACCTTTTCTATCATCGGATGGTTCTCCAAATATTCCGCCACCTTCTGAGCATTCTGGCAGTGACGGTCCATCCTGAGGCCCAGAGTCTTTATCCCCCTCAAAAGGAGCCATGCATCAAAGGGGCTGATTACTCCCCCGATATCCTTAAGATACGGCATCTTCATTTCGGTTATCAAATCCTTCGGTCCGACGATTATACCCGCAATTACATCTCCGTGGCCGCCTATATACTTGGTGGCGCTGTGGACCACAATGTCAACCCCGTGCTCGATGGGCCTTTGCAAGTATGGCGTCATAAAGGTGTTGTCGACGACCACCCTCGCACCCGCCCGGTGGGCTATTTCCGCCGTCTCCTTGAGGTCCACCAGCTTCAATGTGGGGTTGGCCGGAGTTTCCACATATACCACTTTGGTGTTGGGCTTAATGGCTTTTTCGAGATTCGAAAGGTCAGAAAGGTCAGTAAACGTAACTTCTATCCCGTATTTGGGAGCTATATGGCTCAAAAAGCTGTGGGTGCACCCGTAAAGGGTGTCGTTTGCTACTATGTGTTCCCCCTGCTTTAACAGGGTAAAGAGCACCGTAGAAATAGCTGCCATGCCGGAAGCAGTGGCTATAGCTGCCTCACCGCCTTCCAAAATCGCCATTTTTTCTTCCAGCTCAGTAACGGTGGGATTGCCTAGCCTGGTGTAAATATAACCTCCTTCTTCACCGGCGAAGCGCCTCGCACCCTGGTCGACATTTTCAAAAACGAAGGTCGAAGTTTGGTAAATCGGCGTAACATGGGCCCCGGTCACCGCGTCATGCTTTTGTCCGGCGTGAATGGCCTTTGTGTTAAAACCCATAAAAAACTCCCTCCCGAGTGATTTTCTACACAAAACTCTCTCGCAAAAACCGTACCAACGTTTCCGAGGCCTGATTTAGGCCTTTTCGGTAAATTTTTTTACCATTCTGTCGATTTTTCTGGTTAATATCATTACCTTTGGTTATTTATTTTACCATTTCCTCCGACCAGTAGGTTTCTTTCTTTATCCCGTACCTTTTCATCTTGTTCAAGACGGTAGCATGGGTCACCCCGAGCAGCTTTGCAGCTTCCCTTATGCTTTTCGACTTCGAGAGAGCTTCAAGAATTGCCCTTTTTTCGGCTTCCTCCACCGCTTCTTTCAGATTCTTACAGGGCGTTTTACCGCACGGCTTTCTGACGTAAAGGGAGTCACTCAATTCTTCTTCTTTTAATACTAAATGTTCGACTCCGATGACTTCATCGTCACACAGATTTATGGCCCTCTCTACTACGTTTGAAAGCTCCCTCACGTTTCCTGGCCAGTCGTACTCCATAAGTTTTTTCATCGCTTCGGAGCTTATATCGTTAATCCTTTTACCCACCTTTTGGCTCAGCTTCTTTATTAAATGCCTCGCCAAAATCGGAATGTCTTCCTTCCGTTCCCTGAGGGGCGGTATGAAAATGGGAATGACATTTAGCCTATAATAAAGGTCCTCCCTGAACTGGCCTTCCTTCATGAGCTTTTCTAAGTCTCTGTTGGTAGCAGCAATGATGCGAACGTCCACGGGTATTTCTTCGTTCCCGCCTACCAGCCTAATTTTACCCTCCTGGAGCACCCGGAGGAGCTTCACTTGCAGGTAGGTGGAAAGTTCACCTATCTCGTCCAGAAAAAGAGTACCTTTGTCGGCATATTTAAAAAGCCCCTGCTTTCCGCCTTTTTTTGCTCCCGTAAAAGCGCCTTCCTCGTAGCCAAATAGTTCGCTCTCTAGAAGCGTATCCGGAATCGCAGCACAGTTTACGGCGACGAAGGGCCTATTTTTCCTCGGACTTGCCATGTGAATGGAACGGGCGAAAAGTTCCTTGCCCGTCCCGCTTTCGCCTCTTATTAGCACGGTAGAATTACCTTTTGCGGCAATCTTTGCTATCTCCTTTACTCTTCTCATCTTCTCGCTTTCCCCAAGAATTTCCTCGAAGGTTATCACCGCCGGCTGGGCAAAGGAATATACTAGTTCCATCACGTTTTCAATATCCTGAAGCGACGCCACAACTCCCACAGGACTGCCGTCCTGGTCCAGGATGGGACGTCCCGAGGTTATATAGTGACTTTTGGTCTTTTGGTTGTTCAAAACGATTTCCACATTGTCGTAACTTTCTCCAGTCCGCAAAGTTTTCAACATAGGTATGTCCGGAGCAAGTATTTCTGCGACAGGCCTTCCGATGGCTTCTTTAGCCTTGATTTTTAGTATTTTTTCTGCTGCCGGATTGAACGCCGTAATTATGCCGTTCTTGTCGATGGCGATTATGCCTTCAACCGTGGCATCCAAAACGGCTTTTATTTCTCTTTCCTTTTTCTCCTGAGGCATCATTTTTATCTTTTCAACTTCCAACACATCTTTTTCCTGAAGCAGTTGCTCTTTCAAAAGGTCGTAAGAAAGGCCTTCGGCCTTTTCTATTTTCAAAAAGGCTAATCCGGGTGCCACTTCCATAGCCTTCAGGTTTATGCTGTGCCTGTAAAGTATTTTTAAAATGTCGAGGGCCATACCAACCCTATCTTTGGTCTTAACCACAAAACAAATTGTTTCGCCCATATTATCACCTCAAGGAAGCAGGTCTTGAGAAAGTAAAACGCAGAAAGGAGCTGCACGTTTGCAGCTCCTTTTAAATTAATAAATTTATTTCGCCTGATACTTTACTAGATTGCTCAGAGTAATGTAGCAACCTCCAAGTATCACTGCCCATGCCAATATCATGAAAAACAAAGCACCGCCTGACATTTTCTTGCCCTCCTTCGGCATTAAGCATTTATGCTCTTCTGCACTTGAGCGCTCTTACCGTACTTTCTCTGTATAGTGTAATACGCTTCGATGAATCCTAAAGTTAGGATTCCAACAAGCAGCAGGCGCGCTCCTTGAACCCACGGGACAAGGACTGGCGTTCCTTCAACAAAGCTAGGTACCCATTTGAAATAACCGCTCTCGATATAACTCTTTGTCGAGAAAATTAGCAGCACAGCAATTGTAATAGGAGTAATATACTTTATCATCAAGTTGAAGAAAGAAGACGACAATTTCCAATGGCTTCCGGAGTTTATTTCCTGGAGGGTCTTCTTCTCACCGAACAGCCAGCCAACTACTATTGCTTCCAAAAGGCCTACCACTACAAGGAAATAGCTGCCCACCCAGTTGTCCAGTTCTGTGAGGAAAGCAAGGTCGGCAGTTTTGGTCACGATCGGTTCTAGTGCTGACGGCAGTCCCACCACTATATAAAAACCGAATACCAATATAGCAGCCAATTTTCTCGGCACGCTTAGGTCTTCTTCAAGGATGGTTATCAGGTAGTTGTACATCGCAATCGCCGACGTAAAACCTGCAAAGAACAATACCAAAAACCAGAAAGCGCCAAAAAACTGTCCCCCTGGCATCATCCTGAATACGTTTGGAAGCGCTATAAACGAAAGCCCAACGCCACCCGCTATGCCTTCAGGGCCAAGAAAAGTAAAGGCTATCGGTATCGCGATGGTACCGCCCAGGATCACTTCTGCAAATTCATTCAAAAACACCGTAGTAGTTGCCGAAAGAACTATGTCGTCATCGGGTTTCAAGTAAGATGCATAGTTTTGGATTATTCCCATTCCAAGGGATAAGGTGAAGAATATCTGACCTGCAGCCGCCAATGCCGATTCCCATTTGAGTTCATTCCACTTCGGACTCCAGAGATAGTCGAGTCCTTTTATGGGAGACCAATCGGGGTTTACCGGCGAACCTAAGGTCAAAGCCCTTACAATAAGGATTAGTCCGAATAGGTAAAGAAGCGGCATCATAACTTTTGCCCATGCTTCAATACCTTTTTGAACTCCGCGAGCAAGGGCATAAGCAAGCATAGCCAGAGCCAAAGCCCAGAATCCAAGGGACATCACTGGATTTTGAATATAACTTACAAAAACTTCTCCTGTAGACTTAGCCGCGTCCATGTAGCCGCCCGTCAATGAAAGATAAGAATACCCAAGAGTCCAACCTATTATCTGCGTATAATAAGCATTTACCAAAGTTGTCACTGAAAACACAAGCATTCCTACAAGCGCTCCCAAGAAGGCCGCAGTTGCATGCCCTACTTTCTCCCGTGCCTGCAGGTAGGTCATGCAGCCTACGGTGCCGTGGCCGTATTTTCCACCGAACCGGCCCTGCATCCATTCTACATAAATAAGAGGAATTCCAAGAAGGAGCAATGCAGCAAAGTAAGGAAGCATGAAAGCGCCGCCGCCGTTTTTGGCGACCTGGTAGGGAAACCGCCAGAAGTTGCCAAGGCCTATAGCGTTCCCGGCCATTGCAAGGATGAGTCCTAATTTTGTACCCCAATTTTCCCTGTTATTTGCCATACGAACCCTCCCTTTAAAAATTATATTTGAGTTAAATTATACATAAGAAATATTCCCTTTTCAAGACAATTATCTTACCTTTGAACAATTGAATAAAATGGTTGCTTTTAAAAATATTCTATAACTTTTTACCAAAAAAATATCAAACGATTCATATCACACCCATGTCCCACCCTCTTTCAAAAGCCGTTATATTTACATCGACATATTTTTCAGGTACGACCTCTCTTATTACACTTATTAAAGCATCTTTGGGCCATCCCATGACTTTAGCCAAGACACCTACTAATACCATATTTTGAGCCCTCATCTCCCCGCATTCTTTTGCAATGCCAACCGCATCTACCAGTATCATATTTTCTATTTTTTCCTTTAGTCGCTCCACGATATCAGCGGGATACTCCTCCTTGCCTATCAATACCGATGCCGGGGGCATCTCAAGGTCATTGACTATGAGAGTGCCTTCCGGTGCAAGATACTCCACGTACCTTACCGCCTCGAGCTTTTCAAAAGCTAATAGTACATCCGCCTTTCCTTTTTCGATGAGTGGCGAATAAACCTTCTCGCCATATCTTATCTGAGTTACCACACTTCCTCCTCTTTGGGCCATCCCGTGAACCTCGGACATCTTAACATCGTAGCCAAGATTAACTAAAACAGTGGTTATAACCTTCCCAGCTAAAATCGTCCCTTGCCCGCCAACACCTGAAATGAATATGTTTTTTACCGCCATTATTCATCACCTGCCTTTTCTATTGCGCCGAAAGGACAAACCTGGGCGCATACCGCGCACCCAACGCAGCTCAAGGGGCTAATGAACAGCCTCTCGTCTTTGACCTGGATCGCAGGACATCCAAGCCTCAAGCATATTTTGCACTTCCTGCACTTTTTCTCATTTACAGCATAGAGTCCCTTTGGTCCTTTCCCTTTCAGTAACGCACAGGCTCTTCTCGCTATTATCACGCTCGGACCGTCTTTGTATTTCATTGCCTCTTTTACCGCGCCTTCTACCGCTTTCAAATCGTAAGAATCTACCACAACCACCTTTTCGACGCCAATAGCCCTGCAAATTGCTTCCAGAGATACCGCTGGAGCTGGTTCTTCTTTTGCGTTGTACCCCGTGCCGGGATGGTGCTGGTGGCCGGTCATTGCAGTAATACTGTTATCTACAATTATATTTATGGTGTTGCTCCGGTTATATACCGCATCCATTAGGGACGTAATGCCCGAATGCAGGAAAGTGGAATCTCCGATGACTGTTATCACTGTAGCATCTTCTCCGTTAACCTCAAAAGCCTTTTTAAATCCGTGCCCCATGCTTATGCTGGCACCCATGCACAGGATGCTGTCGATGGACTCCAATGGAGGAAGCACACCCAGGCTATAACACCCAATATCGCTGGTCACTACCGCTTTCATCTTTTTTAGAACGTAGAAAACACCCCTATGCGGGCATCCTGGACATAACACTGGAGGCCTTGGAGGCAGTTGAGCATATAGTCCGAGGTCATTATTCTGCCTTTCCCCTTTAAGTTTTTCCCTGAGTATCTCAGAGGTTAATTCACCAATTTCCGGAATTAGCTCCTTGCCCTTTACCTTGAATCCCATCGCCTCTATCAGGTTTTCGAGGTACGGATCTAGCTCCTCAACCACATAGAGCTCCTTTACCTTTTCTGCAAAAGCAGCGATGAGTTTTTTGGGAAGGGGGAAGGTCATCGTGAGCTTCAGCACACTTACTTCATTGCCAAAGACTTCCTTTACGTACTGGTAACTGATACCGCTCGTTATTATTCCTATTTCACTATTTTTTCCCCACTCTACCTTGTTGTAAGGGAACTGTTCGCTAAAATCTTCGAGTGCTTTAAGTCTTTCCTTTAAATTAATTCTTCTTTTCCTTGCAAATCCGGGGATCATGGCAAATTTTCCCGGATTCTTGGAATAAGGCTTCACACCAAAAGAACTTCTCTCCCCCAACTGGACAACGCTTCTGCTGTGCGAAATGCGCGTTGTTGTCCTGAAAAGAACCGGGGTATCAAACATCTCGCTTATTTTCAAAGCTTCGCCAATCAGGTCTTTTGACTCCTGACTGTCAGAAGGTTCCAACATGGGAATTTTCGCAAAGGGGGCAAAATTTCTGTTGTCCTGTTCATTTTGGGAGCTGTGCATACCCGGGTCATCGGCAGTTACAATGACAAGACCTCCATTAACTCCAGTGTATGCCAGAGTAAAAAGGGGATCAGCCGCCACATTCAAACCCACGTGCTTCATCGAAACTACAGCCCTTGCGCCGGCCATAGAAGCTCCTGCTGCAGCTTCGAGGGCCACCTTTTCGTTTGGAGCCCATTCAGCGTATATTTCGGGGTATTTTGCTATATTTTCCAATATTTCAGTGCTGGGAGTTCCCGGATAGGCAGATGCAAAACTTACTCCGAATTCATAAGCACCTCTGGCTATCGCCTCGTTTCCGGTAAGAAATGCTTTCTTCAAAAATCTTCACCTCGCTTAATAAGACATGCTAAAACTATTGACATCAATTTGGAAAGGGGTGAATCCGCACGCGACGGCAGGACTATCGGTGCCTTTGCTCCGACGACTATACCCGCCATAAGACCCCCTGCAAGAAATGTCATGGATTTTCCCAAAGCATTGCCCGTCTCAATATTGGGGACCAGGATTAGGTCGGCTTTGCCTGCTACCGGGCTTTTTATACCCTTGTGCAAAGCCGCTTCCTCACTTACGGCGTTGTCTAAGGCCAAGGGGCCATCTATCAAAGCGCCTTTTATCTGGTTTCTTTCCGCCATTTTCGCGATGATAGCGGCATCTACCGAAGACTGCATCTTAAAAGAAACGGCCTCCACCGCAGAGAGCACGGCTACTTTTGGTTCGGAATAACCGATAGCTCTTAAGGCTCTTATTGCATTTTTCAGGATGGAAATCTTTTCTTCGAGGTTTGGCGCGATATTTACGCCGCCATCGGTCACGAAAATTATCCTGTCGAAATTGGGCACTTCAAAGGCCGCCAGATGGCTTAGAAGCTCGCCAGTCCTCAAACCAAAATCGGGATTTAGGACAGCCTTCATGAAAACGGCAGTATCAATCACCCCCTTCATGAGCACATCGGCTTTGTTTTCCCGAACCAAGCGAACACCGGTAAAGGGAGTTTCCTCCGCCGAACAATCTACAATTTCGACATTTTCAAAAGAAAATCCTGCTCTCAGCGCCTCTCTTTGAATTTTTTCTTTTTCCCCGACTAAAATCGGCTCGATTATCCCCTCGTTACAGGCATCCTTGATGGCTTCCAATACTACGGCATCGGCGGCCTGTACTACACTTATGCGCAAAGGGGGGAAGTTTCTCAATTTTTCCAGCATATCGGTAAATTTTTTAAACATATTGAAATTCCTCCCCGTAGCATAAAACTTCCTCTTCACCTTTCATCACTCGGCACACCGCCTCTGCCAATGCCTTCATCTCCTCCTCGCCCGGAATCCTCCTTACCGGCGCAATGAATTCTACTCTTTCCGATATAGCGTCACAGATCCGCTCGGACCTGGCAATACCCCCTGTGAGGACTATAAAGTCCACTTCGCCTTTCAATACTGTCGCCATCTCTCCTATGCCTTTGGCTATCTGGTATATCATGGCATCTAAAAGGAGTGCGGATTTTTTATCGCCATTTTGTGCCCTTTCTTCCACTTCTTTTACATCTTTCGTGCCGAGGTACGAATAAAGACCGCCTTCCTGGATTAACTTTCTTTTTATCTCCTCTTTCGTATATTTGCCGCTGTAACACAATTCAACCAGCTCCAGTATGGGCAGCCCGCCTGATCTTTCAGGGGAAAAGGGTCCTTGGCAGTTTGAACTCTCCACATCCACCATCCGCCCTTTTTCGATGGCAGCAATGGAAATTCCTCCCCCAAGGTGGGCTACTATGAAATTGAGCTCCGTTGGTGTTTTCCCCAGCTCTTGGACAATTTTATACACGACGCGCCTGATATTGAGCGCATGGGAAAGGCTCTTTCTGTCTATTCCGAATAGCCCAGAAATCCGCGCCACATCTTCCATTTCATCAACCGAAACCGGGTCAACTACGTACGCCGGGATGCCCTTTTCTTTTGCTAAGCGGTGGGCGATGAAGGCCGAAACGTTAGAAGCGTGCTCTCCTCCCACTGCATTTTTTAAGTCTTCGAGCATCTTTTCATTTATGCGGTACGTCCCGGCTCTCACAGGCCGCATTATTCCTCCACGCGCTACAATTACATCTATTTTGTCTAGTGGAAATCTCCTTTCCTTTAAAGCATTTATTACGGCTTTATAGCGGTAGTCCTGTTGATCTATAACTTTTTTGAACTTCTTCAATTCTTCATAATTGTGCACTATATTCTCGGTGAAAACTTCGTTTTCACCATCAAATATCGATATCTTAGTAGATGTTGAGCCCGGATTTATTGCAAGTATATATAACCCCATAAAACCATCCCGCCTATCTTTTTACGTAATTGGTCTTAAGTTTTCCAATAACTTCTATTCTTTCTTCAGCAAGCCTATCAGCTACCTTGTGCGGAGGAATATTTTGTTCCTTACTTATTGTGAATATCTTGAGGAGTATATCATAAATGGCAGCAGCCTTCATCATTACCCTCTCATGCCTTTTTTCATCATCCTTATATTCCAGTTCGTCGGCTACCTGTATTAACCCTCCAGCGTTTATTACATAATCGGGGGCATATAAGATGCCTTTTTCGTGAAGAATATCTCCATGGCGCGGTTCTAGTAGCTGGTTGTTGGCAGCACCGGCTATTATTTTGCATTTTAATCTCGGTATGGTATCATCGTTCAATATCCCACCAAGTGCACAAGGAGCAAATATATCGCATTCTACATCGTAAATCTTTTCAGTTTCTACTACTCCCACTTGAGAATGCTTCCTCTTGACCTTCTCAACATTTTCCTCGATTATATCTGCTATTATTATCTTTGCTCCCTCTTCGGCGAGATAATCCGCTAAAATCTGCCCGACCTTGCCCACCCCTTGAATAGTAACTTTTAAGTCTTTCAAAGATTCTGTTCCAAAAACTACCTTGGCGGCAGCTTTCATTCCATTGTAAACACCGTAAGCCGTCGGAAGAGCAGAATTTCCGCTACCTCCATATTCCTCAGGCAACCCCACAATATAGTCGGATTCTCTGCTGGCATACACGAAATCCATTCCTGTAGTTCCTACATCGGTACCGGTGTAGTACCTCCCCCCTAAAGTCTGAACAAACCTACCCAATGCCCTAAAAAGCGCCTCCGACTTGTCTTTCTTCGGGTCACCTATGATTACCGTCTTTCCACCTCCGAAATTGTTGTCCGATATGGCGCACTTATATGTCATGCCTTTTGCAAGCCGCATGGCATCGATCAGGGCTTCATTCTCCGATTCGTAAGGCCACATGCGGCATCCACCGAGCGCGGGACCTAAAGTGGTATCGTGAATGGCTATAATTGCCTTAAGTCCTGTGGTCTTATCGTAATTGAAAATTATCTGTTCGAAATCGTGCTTTTCCATTTCTTTAAAAATATCTATCTTCAAAATCAATCAACCCTCCCTTTTCTCTTTTTGAATAAATAAAAAAAAGCAAAAAATATACCAATCGGCCAAACACCTTGAGGGGAGGGTTTCCCGTGTAATTTTGTTCTCACTCATGTATACTTTTGTTCTCATTGATTATTTTGCAGGGAATTGATACACAATTAATGTATACTATTATTCTCATTTTTTCGCAATCGTCGCATTTATTCGTTTGTTTCGTTACTTTCTAATAACTTTAACTTTTTATAAAGTGCCCTTCTTGTTATTCCGAGGTCTTTTGCCACTTCTGTTTTTGACTTTTTCTTACTCAGAAAATAACTGATGACCTTTGTCTCAAACTCTTTTTTCACTTGCTCCCAATTCTTGCCATTCAAATTTATAATAATCTCGCCATCCTCGAGCTGGCTCATGATTCCTTGCTGTTCCACTAACTCCGGTAGGTATTCGGGTTTTATCTCCTTATCAGAAATATCCATGTTTATCATTGCTCGGCTTATCACATTTTCTAACTCTCTCACGTTTCCGGGCCAATCATAGGCTATTAAAACCTCCAAAGCTTTTTTTGATATAGAATTAACCCCTCTTCCATACTTTTGGTTGTACTTTTTTATTATGTTCTTACAAAGGAGCGGTATATCCTCCTTTCTTTCTCTCAAAGGCGGTATTGTTATCCTCACTACGTTGAGTCGGTAATAAAGGTCGTGTCTGAAATTTCCCTTTCGCACTTCTTCTTCTAAATTACGGTTGGTTGCCGCTATAATCCTAACGTCGACTTTCTTCGGAACGGTGCTACCTATCCTCATCACTTCTTGCTCTTGAAGCACCCGCAAAAGCTTTGCCTGAGCAGGAAGGCTGAATTCGCTTATCTCGTCTAAAAACAGCGTCCCGCCGTCAGCCTGTTCAAAAAATCCTTTTTTCCCATACCTAAGCGAACCGGTGAATGAACCCCCTTCGTATCCGAAAAGCTCGCTTTCCAAAAGTTCTTTATTTATTGCAGCACAGTTAACCCTTACAAACGGTCCTGAAGCCCTTGGACTCATATTATGAATGGCGTGCGCGAAGAGTTCCTTGCCGGTTCCGCTCTCTCCAACGAGTAATACCGTTGCCGACACGCCGGCACAGGCTTTAGCCTCCTCTTTTGCCTTCACTATCTTTTCGCTGTTTCCCAATATATCATCCAGAGTATACTTGGACTCCAAATTGCGAAGCATCCTCGTCTTTTGTTCCAATTCCCTGCTCATCCTTTTAATCTCTGAAATGTCGTGCATTACGCCTACGCTTCCCACCAGTTCACCTTTGATGTAAATCGGTTTTGCACTGCAAAGGACCTCTCGCTTATCTGGACCCACCCGACGGAGGAGGTTGGAAAATTCCCTTTTTTCGCGAATCGATTTGATGAGAACGCTGTCACTTTCCGCAATGTCGACATCCGCTGGTTTTCCCACCACATCTTCTTCCGAAAGACCGCTTAAGTTTTTATAAGCCTGGTTCACCATTATGCATTTTCCTTCTCTATCGGCCACCATAACGGCATCCGGAATCATTTCGATGATATTTTTTAAAAGCTCTATCACATATTCTGCCTCGCCATTGAGAGAGGGTGCCATAAATACCCCTCCAATATGATGTGTTAATATGCTATAATTAATTATAATTTAATATGGCTGAAAAGTTAAAACAAAAAATTTGGTAAGCTGGGGGTTATAGCTTGGAAAATGAAATTTTAGCCATATTAACTTCCATCGAGGAAAAGTTAAATTCCTCCTCCATTTCTCCGAGAATTAGAGCTTCACTGACGAGGGAGCTTGCAAAGGCAAAAAGTCGTTACTGTAATTTTAATGCCAGTTTGTTAAAAGGAGAAACTAAAAAACAGGTCTATGAATCTCTCACGAAAAAAGGCAAAGATTTGCTAAAAAACAGCAGCAACTTGAATAATGTTTACTCTTATTTGCGGTATGCCAATGCCGCCTATTTTGATTTTACTAATTCCTTAGAACCGTTGAATACGGGAATTAGACTTTTTACTCTAACCTCAGCCCTACTTATAGCCCTTTCACCGCAATTTCTGGGTGCAATTTTTTCCTTTGTCTTGGTGCTCCCAATTTTCTTGGGGTTAAATGCTTTGAAGAAAAGGAGCTCCTTTGGTTACATTATGGCTTCGTTTATATTTCCAGTTTCCCTTGTGGTATCCACGCTCTGGCTCAGGTTCGGATACCGGGTTTTAAAAGACTATTCCGAGGTGCTTATTGAAACTGTGCAGGCAACAGGAAAATCGCCTGAAATTGCTCGGTTTTTGATTACAATCCCGCCCCTGCTTTCGCTTTTGCTCCTTATTTCGGCTTGTCTAATGATGATTAATCTATATAAAATGCGGGATGCGTTAATATAATTTTAATATAATTAAAAATCAAACCCCCAGGCATTATGCCCAGGGGTTTTTAATGGGAGGGGTTTAGCAATATTAAAGTATCTTGCTTAAAAACTCCTTTGTCCTCGTATTTTGCGGGTTTTCGAAAATTTCTTTCGGGGTACCTTCTTCCAGTATCTTTCCTTCATCCATGAAAAGCACCCTGTCTCCCACTTCCCTCGCAAACCTCATCTCGTGGGTAACTACCACCATAGTCATACCATCCGAAGCCAGGTCCTTCATTACATCCAGAACTTCCTTTATCATCTCCGGATCAAGGGCAGATGTTGGCTCGTCAAACAGCATAACTTTCGGATTCATAGCTAGGGCCCTTGCAATGGCGACCCGCTGTTTTTGCCCACCTGAAAGGGAAGCGGGAAAACATTCCGCCTTATCGGCAAGACCCACCCTTTCCAGCAATTCCATTGCTTTTTCTCTAGCGTCGTTGGGGGATATCCCCTTAACTTTTATCGGCGCAAGTGTTATGTTTTCTATTACTGTCTTATGGGGGAAAAGGTTAAAATGCTGGAAAACCATCCCCACATCCTGCCTGATTTTGTTTATATCTGTAGACGGATCGAGTAGCGACTTGCCCTCTATTTTTACTTCTCCTCTCGTAGGTCTTTCCAATAGGTTAAGACACCTCAAAAATGTGCTCTTTCCCGAACCGCTGGGGCCTATTACAACCACAACTTCTCCTTTTTGTATCCTTGTATTGATGCCCTTTAATACTTCAAGTTTTCCAAAATTTTTATGAAGGTCTCTTACTTCAATCACTGGCCGCCAGTCTCCTTTCGACAATCGACATAAGCCACGAAAAACTCACCGTCATGACGAAGTAAAAAGCCGCTGCCGTCAAATAAGGCTCAAAAGGCCTGTAGGTATTTCCGGCTACGATCTGGGCAGCCCTGGTAAGTTCTGGAAATCCTATAGTTGTGGCAAGAGATGAGTTCTTTAAAAGCGTCACAAACTCATTGCCCAAAGGAGGAATCATTTTCTTAAACGCCTGCGGCAGTATAATATACCTCATAGCCTGACTGTATGTCATCCCCAAAGACCTTGCCGCTTCCATCTGACCTTTGTCTACGGCGAGGATTCCTCCCCTTACTATTTCGGCCACATATCCCCCGCTGTTAATACCCAGTGCCAGCACTGCTGCCGGAAATTCGGGTATGGTAAACCCTAAAATTTGCGGAAGGCCGAAATAGAATATGAGTAATTGGACAAGGAGGGGAGTGCCCCTTATTATTTCCACATAAGCGCTACACAAAAATCTCACCGCGAAAATTCGGGACATCTTCCCCATTCCCATAAACGTCCCTATGACTATGCCAATGAGCACCGCAAGCAGAGTAATTTCAAAGGCTGTAAGAGCTCCTCTGAAAAATAGGTGAATGTAAGGTATGACTATTGAAAAATTCAATTTGTCCAACTAAATTTTCTCCTTTCAGTGTTAGAACTAATTTGACGGCTTAAAATCTACAAACCATTTTTTAACGAGTTTTTCATGCTCCCCGCTTTCCTTGAGGTCATTTATAACCTTATTCACCACTTCGAGGAGTTTTACATCTTCTTTTCTCAATACCACAGCTTTTGCAGCGTCGTCCAACATATCACCGATGAGTTCCAATTTCCCCGGATTGTTAGCTGCATAAGCTTGTGCTACTGCAAAGTCTATAATAACTGCTTCGATGCGCTTA
Source organism: Caldanaerovirga acetigignens (assembly GCF_900142995.1). Classification (NCBI taxonomy): domain Bacteria; kingdom Bacillati; phylum Bacillota; class Clostridia; order Thermosediminibacterales; family Thermosediminibacteraceae; genus Caldanaerovirga; species Caldanaerovirga acetigignens. The sequence continues at coordinate 104,727 of NZ_FRCR01000004.1, forward strand.
TTTAAGAGGTCCATCATTGCCGCATCTACCGTATCAAACTGCTTCAGTTTTGCACCTTCTATCTTTTTTGCTTCTTCTTCACCGGTAGTACTTATCTGCACCCCTATGGTTTTGCCTTTAAGGTCTTCTTTGCTTTTGACGCCACTTCCTACATAAGTTATAATTTGCTGTCCTCCTTCTAGGTATGGCTCAGAAAAATTTACGCTCTCTTTCCTATCCTCTGTTATGGTAAAACCTGCAATTCCGATATCAACAGTCTTTGTAAGCACCGCAGAAATTATGCTCTTAAAGTCCATATCCTTTATTTCCAGTTCAACTCCCAGCTCATCCGCTATGGCTTTTGCTAAATCGATGTCAAAACCTACTATTTGATCCTTTCCATTTACCACCTGGTGAAATTCAAAAGGCGGATAATCAGCACTGGTGCCAACTACAAGCTTCCCCGCTTTCTTTATCCGTTCTACCTCATCTTGAGCGCTTTCTTGGGTATTTGCACTTTCTTTAGCATTTTGCTGGCTCGCTGTCTGTTTTTGCCCGCATCCCGCAGCCCCGAGAGTAAGAACCGCTGTAAATACTATGATCATCAGTATTGTGATGATTTTTTTCATTACAATTTTGCCTCCTTTTTCACGCTTTTGGGTATAATTATACATTGCTCGGAATAATATTTCAATACGTTTTTAAAAAAATAAAAGGTCCGGTATTCCGGACCTCTATTTTGCGCAAGTCGGCTTTTAAACATGCTTAAAGTTCGCTTGCAACCCTGTGCTTCCTGAAGCATTCGCTGCAGTACACCGGCCTGTCATTTCTTGGCTTGAAGGGAACCTTTGTCGGTGCCCCGCAGTCGGCGCAAACCGCATCGTATAGCGTCCTCTGCGCTGGTTTTCGCCCTCCAAAATCCCTCCTGTTTGCCTTTCTCGCATCTCTGCATGCCTTGCAGCGGCTGGGCTCATTTTCGAAGCCCTTCTGCGCGTAGAATTCCTGTTCGCCTGCTGTAAAGACGAACTCCTTCCCGCAGTCTTTGCATACTAATACCTTGTCCTGGAATGCCATTAAAAAAACCCCTCACTTTGATTTAGATTCTTCCGGCATTCCTTAGCTGACCTGGTCATCCCCTCCGTTGGCCGCCCTGGGTGTTAATACCCTCGAGGGAGTCGCTTTGCCCGCGGCAGGCTTCGACTTTCAACCACAGACCTAAGCAATGCCTTACGCTAATTATATACCTTAAAAAGAAAAAAAGCAAGAAAAATTTGTTTTTCGCCTCTAAAACAATTCTGTCGCTCTAGATGAAATTATGCTCCACCATGGTTTCTGCACTTCATATATTACTTGTGCGTTACTGAGTTCTCTTCCTGGTGTTTAAATAGCCGCCTTTGTAATATAATTATAATCCACTCGAAGCAATGTTTTTAAAGTTTCAGCCTGCTCAAGGAAAGAGCAGGCTTTGAAATCAAAGAAAAAATTAATTTTCCTTCATGCTCATGTAATATTTCATTACCTTTTCCACATATTCCTGAGTCTCCCTGAAGGGGGGAATTCCTCCATGTTTCTCGACACTAAAAGGCCCGGCATTGTATGCTGCTAAAGCTTTAACAACGTCGCCGTCGTAACGTTCGAGGAGATTTTTTAGATAAAAAACTCCTCCCAGCACGTTTTCTTTTATGTCGTAGGGATTCACCCCTAGACTTGTTGCAGTCGTCGGCATGAGCTGCATTATTCCCACTGCGCCTTTATTGGACACGGCATTCTGTCTGAAATTGGACTCCGCCTTAGCTACCGCAAGGGCTAAATCCGCATCCACACCTAACGCTCTTGCCGTTCGCTTTATTATTTCCTTCGCCTTCTTTTCGGAGATATCTCCCTCCGGTACATTATCTTTCTCTTTGTTTAGCTTTGTCTCATATTCATTTATCGCATTTTCTAGAATTCCTCCGAAACTTTTTTCTCTATTTACGTTAAACCTCGCTTTTATCTCCTCTATTCGAGCGATTACCCGCTGTATGCCCGTCAAATCAACCATTTTAAAACCCGCTCCCAAAAAAGTACTATTCCCTTCTATCGATAAAAAAACCTTCACCGAAATTCGCTTTACCGAAGGGGTCGGTATATTGTTGCGTCACTTTTTTAGCAAAGTTTAAATCGACGATTTTTCCCTCGATGTCTGAATAAAGTTTTTTTACCAGCTTTACGACTTCTTCATCGTGCATTTTTATTTCAAAAAGCTTTTCTCTTATACTTCTCTTAAAGCGTTCAATACCCTCATCCATATCGGCAAATTCTCTTTTTATTTTCTCATCTATCTTCTCGGATATATCTATGAGCTGCCTTCTTTTTTCCACCAACTCCAATAATGATGATGTGTCCTCAGCAATTACCGCTTCTTTCATTTTTAAGGTAATGGCTAAAATTTTCTCCAAGTTTTTTATCTTTTCGTTAAACATCACTTCCATACAATCGTCTCTTTTCCGTTTTTTCATATCATAACAAATTATAACGCCGTCTTTTTTGCCTTTATGACCTCTACGTAGGCTTCCTGCCAGGCTTCCTTTAGCCCTTCCAGCAACCCTTCTACTTCTTCCAATTTACTTAAATCCTTCTTTACATTCGCTTCTATGAGCTTCTCGTAGATAAAGTTGTAAAGGCTTCTCAGATTTTTCGAAAGCTCGTAATTCATGTCGAGGCTCATGTTGAGTTCCATTATTATATCTTCCACTTTCACAATGTAGTTATTTGCATCGGCATAATTTTTTTCTTTTACGGCATTTTTGGCAAGCCTCAAAAACCTGAGTGCACCTTCATAAAGCATAAGCACCAGCCTTTCCGGCGGTGCCGTCATTACCTGATTTTCCTGATACTGCTGGTACGGATTCACCACCGAAGACCCCCCTTTTCTTCTTTAGGAATTTGAGCTATAAAGCCCCAACTGGCTTGCGAGCCAGAGACTCTGCTGATTCATGGCCGCTATGGCCTTTTCCATCTCCGTAAACTGCCGCCAGTAGCGGTCCTCAATTTCTTTGAGCTTTTCTTCCATTACTTTAATTTTATCGTCTACTTCCCGTATCCTCCGCGCGAGAAAACTGTTGTCGAAAACCTCAAAATCTCCGCCTCCTGCCTTATCTGTAATGCTCTTAATCCCTGCTTTGAGTGCATCGTAAAGACTTACCGCTATCCCATTTCCGGTAGAACTGTCACCCGCGTTCGTAAATAGCCTCATTACCGCTTCGGGGTCCTTACTCAGGGCTTCCCGCAATTTTGCCTCATCCAGGTACAGCTTTCCTTTTTCGTAATAAGACCCGGTTTTTATGCCTATGTCCAGAAGCGAATCGAATTCGGCAGGAAGTCCTTTTACCGGAGTGTACAGTATTTCTCTCATCTTATTCCGTATGGACATCACAAGCTGGTCTGAACGCAAAATGCCGCTCCTTGCCCTTTCCTCCCACTTTTTGATTTCATCTTCTTTTAGTTCCTTTTTTTGCTCCTCGGTAAGAGGAAGGTAATCCCTATAGCGCTGTTCGCTGAGCTCTTTGTTTATGTAGTCTATGGTTTCGTTGTACAACTCCACAAACTTTTTTATCGTATCGATGACACCGTCGATATCCCGCTCCACCTTCAGTGTGGCGCTTTCCCCCGTAGCCATCTCCTTTTTTAGTTCGAACGTAATACCACTTATAGTAAAGGTGTTGGAGGGTTTTTCTATAGTAATTCCATTTATCTCTACAACAGCGTTTTTACCTGTATCTGAGCCACTTGTCTTAAAGGCACCTGTTTCTCCAAACAGGTTGCCGCCGTCATTTTCATTTACAATGCTGATACTTGCACTTGCCCCGGTATCCCTGGTCTTAAATATAACCCTATCAGTTATGGGATCGTAATACGCAGTTACGTTGATTTCTCTGTCTGATGATATTGTGGAAAGTATGTAATTCAGAGAGTCAGTCGTCTTGAAGGAGAAGGTTTTGGACTTTCCGTTTGCCGTGATGGTAAACTTAAATTCACTCAATGTATCGTTTCCGCCGAACGGGTCGTTTGCAAAATACATTCGCTGCTCCGCTATGGATTTGGAAGGATCTATTTGCTTATAAGTTGCGCCATCGGAAAATCCGAGTTCTAAGAGAATGTCATTTTCGGAATTAGGGTAGCTTTTTAATGTTATTGTTATGGATTTATCGTAATTTTCAGTAGGCGCAATAACCAAATTCGAGTTTTGTCCGATATTGACAGATATTTTGTCTCCTCCAAAAGCATTATTTATTGCAGTTTGCAAAGCTGCTTTTAATTCGTCTATGTTATTGTACGTTTTAGCCTCTATTTCAATAGTCTTTTCAACACCATCTACTACCATGATAAATTTGTTTTTATTGGACGTTACCTCTCTAGGAAAGCTAATCGTCCCAGCCACTATCGGTTTGGAAATAGGACTTCCGCTTTCAAGCTTTGCGCTTTCTGCAAGTTCTTTCACAATTACCGCATACTCTCCCGGAATGGCGGAAGCTCCGGCACTGGCAGTAAAATAAGTGTCTGCCGATTGTCCGGAAGGAAGCGTACCCATCGTCTTGTGCTTTAAATACGTGCCCTGAAGCTTCATGTTAAATACGAAATCGTAAAGGGACTTTAGCTTCAGATTAATGTTCCGGTAATCTTCCTTTTGCCACTCCAAAAGCTGTTTTTGCTGGTAGAGCTTATCAACACGCGTGCGCTCCACTTTCATGAGGTCCGAAATTATCTGGTCAATATCAATTCCCGAGGCAAGGCCGCCTATCCTCAAGTTGCTGTAAGCCATATTTTCACCACCTGCCTTAATTTTAAACCAATCACACCTTTTTATCTATAATTAATCCCACTTGTTTCCAGATGTTCGCTATGAGGTCCAAAAACTTTTCCGGAGGTATCTCGCTTATGAGCTCGTTGCTTTCCTTATCGTAGATCCGCACTATGACTCTCTTGGTCTCTTCGTGAATGGAAAACTCGAACCTGGTGTTTTTTATCTCTATTGCAAAATCTTCCAGATCCTCTGCGATGTCTTTTAAGTCATTTTCTGTAATTTTTTTAATCGAGGCATCTGAAACAGTCTCTAGACTTTCCGGGCTTTTTTTGAAGTTATCCCTACTAATCTCCGCCTCTTTTGACGTGCTATTACTTGCATTTACAAGGTGAATATCACTACTTTTTACACTTTCGATACGCATGACCTTCACCCTTTTTAATTTTCTTCTGTTTTTATATCGAATAAAAAAATAAATAAATTAAGCCGAAATATAGGCAATTTCGGCTTAATTTTTTCTAAAATCAGGGCATATTCCTCATTTTCTTTGCTAATTATTTTTCTGCAAAATTTTCATTCCTTCACTGTAATAACAATTTTTATATCTCCCTTTTCAAAGCCCTTCAATTGGGACAGAAAAGCCGTTATTATCGCTTCAAAAGTTTTCTGGACAAAAGGCACCATCGGGACTTCTCTGCCATTTATCCATACATTTACGGAATTCTTCGCCCGACAATCCTCCCTGGACGCCCTTTTTTTCAATATATCTTCGGCCATCATTCCGCAGCTTTTCCCACAACTTCCGCAACCTTTCCCTTCCAGATCGGGAAGCTTCTCAAATACTCTTTCCTCAATGAGGTCTACAAGTTCTCTTGCGTTTGCTTCGGCATTAATAACGGGAACATCACCATATCTTTTCATCTTGATCGAAAAAGCGCCGCTAATCGCGAAAACGGTCCCGTCCAAAACCTTCTCTATTTCCTCCTCACTTTCTGCGCAAAGCAGTTTCGGAACCGCGGCATCCGACACATCTTCCAATATCACAAAATCCTGCTTGTAAAAACTCATAATTTCGTTGAGAGATAACTTCCTTGAAAAACAAATTGCCGTGCTTTCCCGGCCCAAGAAAGCAACAATATCTGCATCATCTATTTTTTCGTAATTATTGATAAAATTATTCTCGTTCTTCAAAACCCCTACGGTATAACCCCTGACCTTAAGTTCTTTTGCGATTTTATTAATGAGCCTATTTCTATATTTGGCAAGACCAACCACAGAAAATACTTTCAAAAATACCACTCTCCGGGAATTTATTTTATTTTAAAAGCTCTCCTTCATCCTTTCCGGCGTCGGGGAAAAACAAGGGTTGTCCGAATTTATCCTTCCCGAATTCCCCAATAATTTTTTGAACTTCTTCGCTTACCATGAAATCCACAAAAGCTTTTGCACCTTCATAGTTTATCATCCTTGCCGCATTCGGATTGGTCTTTTTGACGTATTCAGGATTTGTCTGCATGACGTGGTATATATTGAGAAGCTCCTTCGCACCTTCCACCAATATTTCCAGTCGAATGTTATCCCTTTTTACAAGGTATGTCCCCCTGTCGGTGAGGGTGTAGCCTACTTTTTCTGAAGCTATATCGAGCGTGGTTCCCATTCCCTGTCCCGTCGATTGGTACCATCTATCCTCCGGATTTTCAATCCCAGCAAGTTCCCATATCTGGAGTTCCTTTCTGTGAGTACCAGAATCGTCGCCCCTCGATATGAAGAGAACCTGCTTTTGTGCAATCAATTTGAAGGCTTCCGCTGCGCTTTTAGCCTTTCCTATCCCCGCAGGGTCTTCCGGGGGTCCTACCACCACGAAATCGTTGTGCATAACCAACTTCCGGTTAATCGCAGCTCCTTTTTTAACCAGTTCCATCTCCGCTTCCGGCGCATGGACCAGCATTACGTCGGCATCCCCTCTTTCTCCCATTGCGAGGGCTTGCCCAGTCCCCACCGCTATAGTCTTAACCTTGTAACCGGTTTTTTGTTCAAAAAGCGGGATGAGCACATCTAAAAGTCCCGTATCCTGGGTGCTTGTGGTAGTAGCGAGGATTATTTCTCCTTTCCCTTGACTGCCCAACTTTGAATCTGAATTATTATTTTTGTTTCCACAGGAAATCAAAGCAAAAACAACCAGACATATTAATATAGACAATAAAACAGCATTTCTTTTAACCACGCACATCATCTCCGTTATGTCTTTTTCGGCATATCGCTTTAATAAATATAACATACATTTCAAAATATGTAAAGTGACAATTATCTTAATTTTTTGCTTTGCCTATGGCTCTATATTTCCATTACCCTGCCTACCATCAGCAGCTTTTAACATTTCAATCTCCATTTTTGCATCCTCCAGTTGTTTTTCCAATATTGATACTTTTGCATTTAGTTCCCTGATTTTAAAAGCCATTCGTATCCTTGATATAAGACCTAAAAGAAGGGTTACCAGCGCTCCAAATGCCGCTGCTCCAAAAATTACAACCGCTTGAGAGATACTATATACAGTACCGAAAAACCTTATGTCGACTTTCCCGGCATTTGAAATCGCAAAGACCGCTACCAACAGGGCAAAAATAAGAGTCAATACCAGAATAATCTGGACTTTGTCACCCATTAGTTTCCCCCCCCCCCCCAATTTCTTATTATTACGCAGTAAATTCTACATTATCTTTACTTTTTCCTTCCTTAAATGGATTTTGAGATTTAAAAATCCTATAATCATTTTTTGATAAAAGTGCTAAAATTTAAATATATATAATTTCCACTTGCGGAAAGGCGGATGCCAAATGGAAAATTCTCTTGGCAAAATCTTGCTGGTTGAAGACAGCAGATTGAGCGCAAAAATTACCGAGGATATCCTTAAAAAATACGGCTTTGAGCTGGACACTGTGCGCAGCGGTGAAGATGCTCTTGAGAGGATTAAAAGAGGCAATAAGTACATCCTCGTTTTAATGGACATCGAACTCATAGGTAAGCTCAATGGAATTGACGCAGCTTTGCTAATCCAAAAAATCACGGATATCCCGATAGTATTCTTCACATCCCACGTGAACAGAGAAATTATGGAAAAAATTAAATCGGTTACTAGTTACGGTTACATAAAAAAAGGCTCTGATGAAAATGTGCTAGTTTATACTGTAGAAACTGCCTTAAAACTACACGCTGCAAACAAGATGATTAGACAAAGTGAGGAACTTTTCAGGAACATGTTCGAAACTAATAAACTAGTGATGATCTTGGTAAATCCAAAAAACGGCAAAATAATCGAAGCAAACAAATCAGCCCTTGAATTTTATGGTTATGAAAAAAGTAAATTATTATCGATGAAACTAGAAGATATTTCTGCTAAAAATATAGGCAAGAAAAGTTGCGAGAAAAATTGTCTGGAGGTCCTAAAAGAAGAATGTAACCCTTGCCTTTGCTCTCAACGCATTTCTGACGGCTCTGTCCGCTTTGTCGAGGTCTACTCATCGCTAATAAGCTATCAGAATAAAGAATGTTTGTACCTGATAATTTTTGATGTTACAGATAAGCTAAAAGCAGAAAACGAACTTAAACTCTACAAAGATTTATTCGAATTTTCACCTTATGAAAAATTCATTTTCTACCCTGATACCTTTAAATTTTTCTCGGCAAACAAAAAGTTTTTGGAAAACTGTGGATATAGCTGGGATGAGCTTAAGGAAAAGACCCCTCTTGATATCCATAAAGAAATGACGGAAGAATCTTTCAGAAGTCTTCTAGAACCCCTCAACACGGGCGAAAAAGAGGTAATTATAATCCCCACAAATAATTACAGAAAAGACGGATCACACTATCCCGTGGAAGTTCACATAATGGCCGAAGAATTCGCTGGAAAGAAAATCTTTTCATCTGTTGCCTTCGATGAGACAAAATGTCTTAACCTAGAAAGAGAGCTTCATGAAACTGAAGAAATCCTGCATACAATTTTGCAACACGCTGGAGATGCCATAGTTATTACAAACGAAAGTGGCTCTATTATATATTGGAACCCCTCTGCAGAACAGATGTTCGGATACAAGTCGCAAGAAGCTATCGGAACAGAACTTCAAAAATTATTAGCCCTAAACGACTCGTTCCTTTCAAAATTGAAAGGCCTTATAAATAAAAGCGGGCAATCTTCTCAAATTAGCAAGTTTGAATTTGAGACAAAAAGGCGAGACGGGAGTTCTATAGAAGTGGAACTTTCTCTTTCCACTGTAATAATAAACGGAAAGTGGCATGCCATAGCAATTTTCAGAGATATAACCGAGAGGAAAAAAAACGAGAGACTTCTCTTTCTCCAGGCTATAACAGACCCTTTGACAGGAATATACAACCGTCGGTATATAATACAGATGATTGAAAACGAAGTCCTGCGCTTTAAACGGACTGGAAAACCTTTTTCGCTTATTATATTTGACCTGGATCATTTTAAAAAGATAAACGATACCTTCGGCCACGCTGCCGGAGATATGACTTTGAAAAAGATTGCAGATGTAATTAAAAAAAGAATCAGAAAAACTGATATATTAGGGCGTTGGGGTGGCGAGGAATTTATAATTCTTTTACCCGAAACTTCAATTGAAAATGCTACATCTTTGGCAAACGAATTGAAGGATAAATTAGAGGGGGTAATTTTCCCAAAAATAGGCAGGATTACGGCCAGCTTTGGCGTCACTTCAAGTAGATCTGAGGATGACGTGGACTCAATCATTTCTAGAGCTGACGAGCTTTTGTATAAAGGAAAAGCTGCGGGGAGGAATTGCGTTATAAGCGACACTTAAAAATTTTTGCCCCTTGTGTTTTTTATGCACAAGGGGCTCATTTATTAATTACTTCATCTATTTCTCCAAATGCTGGGGTAGCGGAGGGGCATAAGCCCAGATGACTTTAATCGGTTCATCCCCGGTATTTACTATTTCGTGCTTTACCCCGCAGGGAGCAAAAATAGCAGTCCCGGGGGTCAACTCATATTCTCCCACGCCTTCCACAATCAGCTTTCCCCTTCCTGAAACTATAAACATCGCTTCTTCCGAATCCTCGTGACAGTGCATGGGGATTTTGCTTCCAACTTCGGTTACATTTACACCCATCGAAATTTTAGTCGCTCCTACTGTCTTATTGCAAATCAATATCTTTGAAACCCGAGGTGGTATTCTCCTTTCACCCTCAATTTCACTTTCATGAACAGTAAATTTTTCCATTTTGCCATCTCCTTTCGAAAATATAATCTTAACCCCCTAAATATTGGGGAAATATTTCTATTGAATCTCCATCGCTTAACCTGCTTTTAAAGTCTTGCCACTTTCCGTTAATTATGACCATTCCTACTTCTTCTTTGGGTATGCCTAGCTTTTCTATAAGTTTTTCCACATCAAAATCATCGCAAAAAGGACCTTCTAATTCTACAACGCCATCGTTTCCCACATACTTTTTGAAAAAAAGATGAACTTTTACCTTAATCATTATAAGTCATCCTCATTAAATTATGGCTTTTTCCACTTCGTTCTCAGGCACGTCAAAAGTGGCTCCTGTGGGCGGCAGAGCCTCGCTGTAGAAAAATTCGTTTAATTTATCTCTGTATGGGCTTACCCCAGCTTTAATGTTAAATTCCCTTTCAATCTTCAAGGTGTTTATACCTATTTCCCAAACCTGATCTATCGTGAGCTTTTCCCCCGTGAGGTAATATATCATGTCAGTCAGCGTAGATGTATCCTTAAATAGCGGCCCTCTTGCAAATATACAGAATCCCAGGCTGTCTAAAGTCGTCATCCTAATCTGGAGATTTCTCGACAGGTCTCCTTGCTTTTCCCTGCCCAGCGGATTCACCTCATTTCTCGATCCAAAGGCGTTGCCCGCAGTATGATCCGCTCCCATCGGCGAAGTAGCGTATAGCACTCCATTTCCTTTCAATGCCCTTGGATCATATCCGGGAATCCCTTGACCTTTCGCCTCGGGAATCCTCTTTGCACCTAAAACCTTACCGGTTATTTCAACGCCGTTTCCAAGAACTCTGCCTAAGATACTGTTCTTTCTAATCTCATTCAAAAGTGCTAAACAGCTTTCTTCATCGCCAAATTTTGCCAATCCTGCATCAATTGCAACTCCCAATACACAACCCATCTCGATAGTGTCAAGTCCAAGGTCGTTGATTTCTTTGTTTAGCTTTGCCACCGAATCCAGGTCTTCAAACCCCAGGTTGGAACCTACAAGTGCAATCGTCTCATACTGCAAATTTGAGACTATTTTATTTCCTTCTTTATCCGGATAAATATTCCCGCATTGGATTACGCATCCAGGCATGCACGGGACTCCAGTTTTGCCTTCACCTTTTCGTTCCTGCACCCGCTCGTACAGCTTTTCTCCTGAGAGATTTGAAGCGTGTTCAAAAGCCCCGAATCTAAAATTTTTCGTTGGCAGAGCACCAATTGCATTTACAGCATTAACTATCTGAGCAGTTCCATACTTTTTATATGCATCGCCTGTCTTAGGATCAGCCATCAATTCCTTATTTACTCTCCGAGCAACGTTCAAAAATCCTTCTCTGTCAAAATACGTTATGCTCCCCCTGGAATTCTTCACGACGATAGCCTTTACGCCTTTGCTCCCCATTACGGCGCCGGTGCCACCTCTTGCACAGAATTTTAGCTCACCATTGTGATCGGTCACTATAATACTGGCTGCCCTCATTTTGTTTTCTCCCGCAGGACCTATACACATTATTGCTGCATCTTTACCGTATTTTTTAATAAGCCTTTCGGTCGTCTCGTAAGTTCCTGCATTTTTTAAGCTTTCGTCCGCAGGGATTATATTGACCTTCTCTTTTTCAATCTCGATGACGTACATTTTGTCATCTTCCGGCTGGCCTTCAATTATTATCGCCTTTATCCCTTCTCTTGCAAGGTATGTGGCCACCAGCCCTCCGCTATTTGACTCCTTTATTCCATTTGTAAGAGGGCTTTTACATCCTACTGAGATCCTGCTTGCACTCGAGACTGCCGTCCCGCCTAGCAAACCAGGAGCGATTACCAGTTTGTTCTTTTCTCCAAGCGGGTCGCAGTCAGCAGGCACCTCGTCGTATATTATTCTCGAGGTAAGAGCCCTCCCACCTAAAAGCTTATATTCCATTTTTATTTCTTCGAGCGAAGCACTCTTAGCTTTCATGTTTATCCTTATAATTTTACCCATTTCCCTTACTCCTCTCCCCTTTCCTTTTATTGTTGTTCTAATTTCATTACTTTTGATTGCGCAACATAAGTTAAAACAATTAAGACAAGCAATATTAAACTTATAGGTCTTGTGAAGAAAGAGATTATGACATTTCCAAACCCTCCGGCACTTATCAATGCCTTTCTAAAGTTTGTCTCTATCATCGGGCCTAAAATTATGGCAAGTACAATCGGACTTACCGGATATCCCGCTTTTTCCAGCACGTATCCAATTAACCCGAACATAATCATGAATATCACGTCATTTATATTGTTTTGTAGAGAGTAAGAGCCGACTATGCATAGGATGCTTATAAAAGGTAGAAGTACCCATTTAGGGAGGTTCAGCATCTTCAACATTATATTGCTCCCAAATATGCCTACAAAGTAAGCTATGAATATACTTATAGCCAAAAATACCAAAATCATATAAAAATACTTTTTCTCCGTCATCATGAAGGTTGGACCCGGAAGCAACCCGTGAAGATAAAATGAACCAAGCATTATCGCAGTAACAGAATCCCCGGGGATTCCCAGTGTAAGCAAGGTTGTTATAGCTCCCCCAATTGCTGCGTCATTTGCTATCTCAGGAGCTGCAATACCCTCATAAGCTCCTTCCCCAAAAGGCCTCGACGGTTTTTTAATTATTTGTTTTGATACGCCGTAAGATACCAGTGAGGCAATATCCCCTCCAGTCCCTGGCAGCAATCCTATGATTGCACCTATCGGCGCAGACCAAAGATAAGTCACAATGCTCTTTTTTACTATATCTAACTTTGGAAACAAGTCCCTTATTCTATAAGTAAAGTCATCCACCTTAAATGCTCGTTTATTGCTCAGTTGCACGAAAACTTCTTTCATTCCAAAAAGGCCAATCATTGCCACAATATAGTTAATTCCTCCGCTCAATATCTTCGAACCAAAGGTAAATCTCATTAATCCAGTAATAGGGTCCATTCCAATCATAGATATCAAAAATCCTAGAGATGCGGCAGCCAAGCCTTTCAGCAGGTTTTCTTTGCTGAGGACGGCTACTAATGTTATGCCCCAAAGGCAAATCAGAAAATATTCCTGATTTCCAAATTTCAAAGCGATACTTCCAAGTAGAGGCCCGAGCACTGCTAAAAAGATTATACCGAAAAATCCACCTAAAAGGCTCACAAAAAGCGCAAGGCTTAACGCATTCGCAGCTTCCCCTTTTTGCTTGAGGGGAAAACCGTCGAATATAGTAGCAACAGCGGCGGCTGTTCCAGGTATATTCAATGTTATTGCAGAAATCGATCCACCCATTACGCCACCGCAAAACGCGCCTATTATAAATGCTAAAGCGTCAACCATCGGCCACCCAAATGTCAATGACACAACCAAAGCAATCGTCATCGTAACTGTAAGGCCTGGCAGTGCCCCCATGAATAATCCAATGATCGCCCCAACTGTCATGTATATAAGGAGTAACAAAAAACTCATGCTTTTTTCTCCTTTCTGCCCCGATCAGATTTACGGGAGGATAATTTTAAATACCCCTGTAAAGACAAACCGAATAGATGCAACTAATATCAATGATGTAAAAATTATCCTCCACACTGGTGCCCTGCCTTCTTTTCCATGCTTTGCCAGCATATACATCCCAAAAACCATTGCAACGAATGTAGCAACTTCAAAATGTAATTTTTTAACGGCTAGAATATATATGACCAACCCTACAAAATACGCTAGCACCCCTTTTAATTCATCTACTAGCTCTTTTTCCGATGAGTCGCCATTTTTTGTTTGCCTCCATTTCCCTATTTCATTTTTCAAAATAATTGCTGTCATAATGAGTAATAATGTATTGAGCAAAAAAGGAACGACCAATGGCGAGTTTATATCGAGTACTGGGATTTTTTGGTTAATATTGTACATAAAAATGTTCGCGTAGGCCCCTAAAATAACCAAGAAAAGGAAAACAAAGACAGCTATATTCATCAATTTAGAATCTTCCATAGGATATCTATCCTTTCTGGCCTTATACCGGGACTTTTTCTTTATTCCTTTTCTTCAATGGCCTCGAATGGACATACCTCTTTGCATGCATAACATTCAACGCAAACATTTACGTCTATCTGGCATTTGCCGTCAACTATTTTAGCTGCGCCAGTTCCACAAGCTGCTACGCAAGCCTCGCATCCCTCGCATTTTTCCCTGTTTACATAAAGCATTTTATTTCCTCCTTTGTCTTGGTTTTCAATATTTTTTATTATTGTTTCGCCTCTATCCCCTCATGAGATAGAGGCGAAACTTCACTATTCTAATTTATTGGTTGGGTCTTTTTATGCCGAATTTTTCCGGCGACTCTTTGGCAACTCCGGCATCGTACAAAATCCATGCTGCCTTTGCAGTCCAATCATCGATAAATTTCACTGCTTCATCGCCGCTGTAGTCTATTGGTATAAGGTACAGCTTCTTGCAGTAATCAAGCCATCTGCTGTCTTTTACAGCCTCATCCATGGCGTTTTTTAAGACGTCAACAACTTCATCCGGCGTTCCTTTGGGAACGAAGAGGCCAAAGTAAGGCCCATAAGGCAAGTACTTTGCCAATTCAGGATATTTAGCACCGATCGCAGGGACTTCAAGGCCTTCTACAGGTTCATTAGTCAATGAGGCTAGTATTCTTATCTGACCAGACCTGTGCGCCTCTACCATCGACTGCACCATTTCTATCGTAGCGTCCACCTGTCCGCCCATCGCAGCGGTAATTGCAGGTCGGCCTCCTTCATAGGGAACGTAAGTGAACTTAACTCCCAATTCTTTTTCGAGCAACAATCCTGACACGTGCGGAACTGTCGCTGGACCCGCAGTGCTTATTCTTAGCTTTCCAGGATTTTGTTTTGCATAATTTATAAACTCTTCGACCGTCTTGAATTTTGAATTTGGCGGAACCGCAAGCACAGGAATCGCCTGAGCTACAACTTTCACAGGCACAAAATCTCTAGTCGGACTCATGTCTGCCGTCCCCATAACCTGCCACGTGGACATAGCTTCTGATCCAAAAAAGAGCGTATATCCATCTTTAGGTTGGGAAAGAACCTGGTTTGCACCCGTCGCGCTTGCCGCACCAGGCACATTGGTAATACCCACACCAACCCCTAATTTCTCTTGAACAATCGGCATTATACCCCTTGCAATCAAATCGGTTGGTCCACCAGCCGAAAACCCTACGATGACGTTAATAGACTTTTCGGGATATTTCACCTTGTTTTCGCCGCTTTGTTGCTTTTGTCCGCAACCTGCCAAGCTCAAAACCAATAGACTGGCGATTATCAGCAGGGCCAAAGCCTTAAACCGTTTCATTCCTATGTCCCCCTTACTTAATATACATTTTCAAAGGATCAATCGAATTCCTGAGCAGGTCTACTTCTTTTTCAGTAGGTTCCTCAGTACATTTCACCATTTCAGGTATTTTGAACTCTACCCCCGTGTTTTCAACAACCTCTTCCAGAGCAATTCCTGGGTGAACCGAAAGGAGCTTCAGGGACCTTTCCTCTTCATCAAACCCAAAAACGCATAAATTCGTTATTATCTTTATATCCTGACACATCGGAAGACCGGCTTCGCTCCTGCTGTTTCGGCCATTTAGATATCCAACGCTGGTCAAAAAATCTACTTTTTCAATAATTTTCCTCTTTTCATGCTTCATTATAATCATCAATCTTTTCGAAAAAGTCGCGATATCCGCAGCTCCACCGCTTCCATTTATATGCCGGTAGCCTTTCTCCGTCTTTATCAAAGTGCTGTTTATATTTCCGTATTTGTCGACCTGCAACCCGCCGAGAAAGCCCACATCTATTAGGCCTTTTTGCAGGATGCTCCCGAGAGTCCCAACAAAACTAGTAAAACATTCGCTTTCATTCCAGAGCCTTGGGTCTGCAATACCGACTCCCATTTCCTCTGCTTCTGGATTTACGACTCCAATCTCGTAAATGATATTCAGCCTAGGTGCGTGGGTGCTTTTTGCAAGCAAAGCTGCTATTTGCGGCAAACCCAATCCTACCACTACATTTTCCCCATCTTTTAAAAGCCTTGACGCCGTAACTGCCATCAGCTCATTCGTGGTATATTTAGCTACCATCATCGATCACCTCTTAATCAATATCCGTACGACGGATCGGCTTTGATTTTGTTAACCCTATCCACCCCCCCTACCCTTTCTATAAATTCTGTGAAATCTTTTGTGCTAAACACGTATTCATTCAAAAACTTGTTGAACTCTTCTTCGCTTTTGTTTATTTTTGCATAATTTTCTAACATTTCTCTGTCGTAGTCATAAAACTTATAACAAGCTGTTGGATAGGCTCCGTAAGGCACTTCTACAACGGCGTAAGTATAAACGCTCGGGATAATCACTTTTTCGGGGAACTTTTTTATAAATTTCGTCGATACGACCTGTTCTACTGTCACGATAAGTTTTCTTGCTGATTTTGCAGTTTCAGCATCCCAATAAGGACCTTCTATTATTACGTTGCCCTTTTCGTCGGCATATTGAGCATGTATCACCGAATAATCAGGCCTTAATGCCTTTAAGTAAACATACTTATCCCCATCAAATGGCGATTCGCAAACTTTAACTGCCGGATCGTTTTTAGCAAGCAAATTCTTTAGCATTTCTGTACCCAATAAAGCCTTAGTCGGTATAAAAGGAACGCCCAGAGAGCCTGCTAAAAACCTCATCGACATGCTCATCCCACTGTATTCCCTTATGTCCAGCAGCCCTTTGTCTATCTTATCGTTTATCCTCTCGAGCCTGCCGAATCTATCCAATGACCCGCCGCTATACTCTAACTTTTTTACAAGGCCGGCGCCTACCAGCAAATCGGTCTCCATCCCCGCCACTATTTGCGATACAGTTAGGTCTTTCTTCTTTTGCCTTATCATTTCGAATACAAACGCTACAGGACACCTTGTTATTGCAAATCCTCCTAGAGCTATATGGGCGCCGTCCGGTATTTCTGCAACTACTTCTTTAAGGGTTTTCAGTTTGCTCACATCAATCACCTCTTTATGGCTTCACGACATCCGATGAGGCCATCTTGGCAAGGGTTATTTTGCAACCTCCATCCTCTTCTTCAATGGGTAAAAGCTCCGGCGCAAGACCTGTCTCCAGTTCTAGGTTGTACATAAACATGTTTGCTATCGGACATGAAAGCGGAGCGATATTCTTCTTTATGAAGGATTCCTTTACCGGTTTAAGGCAACAGCCTTTGACAAGCATGGTGAGGGAAATTTCTTTGTCTTCGATAAATGTTACCTCTTTGCAAAAGCCGTTTTCTACCAACCATTTTTTTATATTTTCTTTGTCTTTTACCTTGTCTCCCAACTGCTCTTTAATAAAAGCCACACCCAGCCTTGTAAGTCTGTACCTGGCTCCTTTTCCTCTCTCATCCCAAAATTCCTTTTGGACTTCGAAAATCAGTTCGTCTTTAAAATTTTCTAGGATGCTCATCTTATGCCCTCCTTTTTTAATTCTTACTCGTTGTAATACGGCTCGCCAAATTTTTCGTTGAAGACCAGGTCTTTAAGAGGTATCCTGGGCCGCGGATTTGGTATCCTCGAGGGTTTGCCTATAGAAATTATGCTTACAACTTTGTATTCGTCAGGTATCTCAAAGTATTCCCTTAGCTTTTCCTCATCCCGGACATCGATGCAAGGAGCTATAACCCAACACGCGCCAAGGTCTAAGCTTGTAACTGTAAGCAGCATATTTTCGATAGCAGCAGATGTATCATAAGGAAGGTCCCATACATCTTTGCGCCCTATTACAATTATTATCACGTCGCCTTCGCTAACAAACGCGGAAACGTCTCCAGATGTGAGCTTCTTGAAGGCTGCCAACTTTTTTTCTTCGTCCTGGAGGCTTTTGAACCTCTCTTGCATCTGCTTGCTGAGAAATTCTCCTGTGAATCTCCTACCGCTGCCGTTTTTCGAGATTCTGGCCAAAAACTTCTTCCTCTCCTCATCTTTTACTACTATGAATCTCCACGGCTGGGCATTTTCGCCAGAGGGAGCAAGGCGCGCACTCTCGAGGATTAGTTTCAAGTCTTCTTCAGAAATCTTGTCCTTTGTAAAGTTCCTTATACTTCTTCTATCGGCCACGACCTGGAAGAATACATCCTTTTTCTCCATTTTTTCTCTCCTCCTCGTTTTTTATTTTGCAAAAACCTCATTATACAGGGTATCCCAGCGAATATAAGCTTCTTCCGCCTTTAAACGGGCCCTTTATGACAGCTTCGATAGTCTCCCTGTCTCTTTCTGTCACGAGCTCGATAGGCGGCAATACTCCCGGCGGGAATTTTTCCCTTATATCGTTGTGAAGCTTTATCAAGTAATCTATTATCATTTCGATCCCTTTTTCAGCCTTTTTGGCATCGGCTAATGTGGGTTTTCCTATTACTCCCTGCGGGTAGAGAATTACTTCCAAACCACCCATTCCGATTTGAGCATGGCCCGGTATGGGATATTGGTATATGTCTCCGCCTTTGTCCACATGGCCTTCGGGCATAAATCCAACCGGAGTAGAATCTTCCATGTCCTCTTTGTTGTTCATTTCAGGGAAAAGCGCCAACGCAAAAGAAGCTTCCACTTCATCAGCATGTCTGAATGGCGTCTCCCAAGGCCCTCCGTGGGCTTTGTCTTTCAGCTCTTGAGCTATCACGGTCGGCCAGTTCACCATGCATATAACCGCAGGCACTTGGTACATCTTTCCAAATTCTTGAATAGCATTGGGGATAACGTATTCCTGGCCATGTCCGTTTATCAATATCTGCTTCCTAAACCCCGCATTCCAGTAGCCAGCGATGATAGCCCTCAAATAAGCCACAAAAGTCTCTTCAGGCACTACTATGGTGCCCGGCATTCCCATCTGGTTCCACGGGTGAGAACCAAACCAGACAGGCTGCGAAACGGTGCACCCCGTCTCTCTCGCCACTATCTCGGCAATCCTTGTCACAATGAAAGTATCTTCCCCGTAGCACTGGCCTTTTCCGTGGTATTCCGTACTGCCTACTGGAATTATTATTATGTCGTTTTGCTTCAGCCTCTCTTCTACCTGTTTACCTGTCATATTTTGAAAATATATGCCATCGGCTTTATCCATAGAACCTGTCGAGTACTTATATTTCATCTTACTACCTCCATCCACAAAAATTTTTTATTTAAAGTAGTCAAGCCAAAGCACTTACTTATTTTCCCCGCTCGTCCCCCCCCTTTTTGCACAATATTTAACGGCTTTTTTGAACTTTTGCTAGCATAATTCTATTGCAAAAATTGTGCCATTTAAAAAAACCTCTGTTTCTTTCGCAGGAGATTGCCATTAATAAACTATTTTTATTTCATTATGAAAATTATATTATTTAAAAATGAAATTCTCATTTCAAATTTTAAATATTCAAAGGTTGATGTTTAATTGCTTTATCTTCCTCCAAAGAGTCGTTGTACTTATCCCCAAAATCTTTGCTGCTTTCTTCTTGTTTCCATTAACTTCTCTCAGCACTTTTACAATGTACTCCTTTTGCATTTTATCCAAAACGCCTTCCTCGAGGTCGGGATCTCGCAGGAAATGGTTGTTTATTTTGTCTATTGTGCTATATTGCTCTATATTCTGGTTATACTGCTCAATTTTTAATATTTCAATCAGATGGTCTTCACTTATTAACTCTCCGTCCACCGTCAATACTAGCCTCTCAATTACATTTTGTAGTTCTCTTATATTCCCAGGCCAAGTATACTCAGAAAATGTAGCCATAGCCCCTGGTGTCACTCTTTTATGACTTAAACCATATTTTGCGCAAAATCTCGATATGAAATGGTTTACAAGCAACGGTATATCTTCCTTCCTTTCTCTGAGCGGCGGCATCTTTATGTTTATTACGTTCAACCTATAATATAAATCTTCTCTGAATTTTCCTTCCTGCACGTATTTCATTAAGTCTTTGTTTGTCGCAGCTATGATCCTTATATTTACCGGAATTACCTTGTCATCTCCTATCCTCGATATTTCTTTTTCCTGGATTACCCGCAAAAGATGTGCCTGAAGGTCCAACGGTATATCAGCAATTTCATCCAAGAATATGGTCCCCGTATGGGCTAACTCGAAAAGCCCGGGTTTTCCTCCCTTTTTCGCTCCGGTAAAGGCTCCGTCAGCATAGCCAAATAGTTCGCTTTCCAGCAAACTCTGAGGGAGAGAGGCACAGTTTACCGCAATAAAAGGTCCATTCCTCCTTAAGCTCTCGTTGTGGATGCTCTGCGCCATCAGCTCTTTCCCCGTGCCAGATTCTCCAGTTATCAGAACAGTAGTATCCACCTTTGCTATTTTTTTTGCCATCTCGATAATTCCCATCATCTTTCGATTGTTAGTCAACATGTCCGAAAACGAATATTTCGCTACATACCCCTTGCTGTAAATTTCTTTTCTTATCTTTTTTTCCAATTCTTCTATTTTAGAAACATCCTCAAACGAAAGTAAGCTTCCTATCATCTTATGGTCCATATATAAAGGCACGTAATTGAATATGACCTTTGTATTGTTTATCTGGTCGTATTCCGCGCGGGTCTCCATCTTTTTCTTTATCGAGTCGTAAATGTTCATTGTGTGCTTTACGTATTTGAAAATATTTTCTCCAATTATTTCGTCATAAGATATTCCCAATATCCTCACAGCAGCAGGGCTGACATACTTGACTTTGTCCTGTTCATCCATCAATATAATGCCTTCATTGCTGTACTCGGCAATAGTCTTAAGCTGCATCCTCTCTTTGTCGAGTTCATAAATTATCCTGGCAATTCTCATGCCCTCAAGGATTGCTTTTTTTATCGCCCCCTTCCCGCTTCCAAGCAATATGCCTTTTAACCCTAAGGCCTCCGCCGCTCTCACCACTTTATTGCCGCCGAGGAACGTCTTTATCCCGAACCTCTTATAAAGTTCTATTATTCTCTCTTCTATCTCTTCGCGGCTCTGAATCTCCGAAAAATATATCCTGTAGCCCATCAAATTATCAACTTCTTCGATTTCCTGGATTAAATTTTTATATCCTATCACGCCTACATCGACGTCTTTTTCTTTTATCTTCGCCAATGTTGAGGCTAAGTCGCTAAAAGTTATTGGTATCGGGACAACGGTAACCTCCAGTTCCTTTTCTATAATTTGGGCTGTCCCCCCCCTGCTTATTATCACCCGACATCCTTCCGAGAGAACCCTTTTTGCAATCCTCAACCCTTCTTCCAAATTCCCTTCGTATATCCTGACTATATCTTCATAGCCTTTGCACACTTTTTCGGCAAGTTCAGCTATATATGAGTTGGGTGCAATAAGCGAAATCTTTCCCCTCAGTTCCTCCATTTTCTTCACCTCCAAACACTTTGATGTATTTCATTTTTAAATACTTATTTCATAATGTAATATTACATTTTCAAAATTTTTCTCTCTATCTATTTATAAACACAAAACAATGCGGATTTCAAGTCTTGTCTTAAAAACTTAACAATTTACTCAATTGGTACGATTCTTGCTATTACCTCTGGACAGAAGGACGACAGGAAAAAGGAGGTGAGTTTTTGAAGGAAGAAAGAATGCCGTTTTATGCTGTCAAGGAATTTGTAGCAGACATTTTTAAAAATGCAGGTCTAAACGCCGCTCATTCTGAAATTATAGCCGATTCTTTAATCTGCGCTGAAGCAAGGGGTATAAAGTCGCACGGCCTTGTGAGGGTCTCAACTTATGTAAGCAGAATGGAATGTGGAGCAACTAACAAGAATGCCAATTATAGGATCGAAAAAATAAAAGGCGCTGCTGCCCTCCTTGACGCCGATAACGGTTTCGGGCAGGTCGCAGCCTACTATGGTTCTAAATTAGCAGTGACATTAGCTAAAAGATACGGCACCGGCGTAGTCGGCATAAAAAACTCTAACCATTTTGGAATAGCCTCTTATTATGCCATGCTCATATCTGATAACGACATGATAGGAATCGTCTCAACAAATTCTTCGCCTGCCATTGCACCTTTTGGAAGCTATATTCCACTGCTCGGCACCAATCCCCTTGCAGTATCAATACCATCTAAAACCAAAAAGCCCATCGTGCTGGACATGTCTGCATCTGTAGTCGCTCGAGGTAAAATACGCCTCGCTAAACTCAAGAACGAAAAGATACCGATCGGATGGGCTTTAGATCCCTATGGCAAGGACACAGACGATCCAGACCTGGCGCTGAAGGGAAGCCTTCTGCCCATCGGCGGTCCGAAAGGCTCAGGGCTTTCCCTGGTAATAGACCTGATATGCGGCGTATTAACCGGTTCTTCCTTTACGGGAGAAGTAAAAAATGTCACTGATATGAGCGGTCCTTCCAAGACGGGTCACATAATAATGGCACTGGACATCAGCTGTTTCAATGACGTAAACAAATTCAAAAGAGACATAGACAGGGTTATAAAAAAGATAAAATCATTACCTTCAGTAAATAACTCAGAAATCTTTCTGCCTGGCGAGATAGAAAACAACGCCGAAGAAAAGGCAAAAAGCGAAGGCATAATCCTTGACCCCAAAGTAAGGGAAGAATTGAATAAACTTGCTGATAAATACAATTTAAATAAAATTTTATAAAATGTAAGGAGGATTTAAAAATGTTTGACAAGACAAGAGAATTTATGAAAAAATTAGGTTTGCCCGAAGGAGACCTCTACAACTTACCCACCTCAACCAAAAAGTTCCCCGATGGCGCAGACTACAGGTTGGAGGTCCCCACTGTAAACAGCGCTGCTGCTTTTAAAGCGCTCATGGAAGAAGCCGAAAGGCTTGGCATTACCATCAACCGGGTAGACGAAACTTATGGATGCTTCCGCCACACCCTCGAAGAACTCAAAGAATACATCGCCATAGCCAAGTACTACAGGGTAGAGCTCAACATCTCTGTAGGCCCGAGGGCAACTTACGACACAAGCGCTACAAGGCTCAGCCAGCAGGGCGTGAGAATAGGATACAGGCTGCGCGGCATGGAACAGATAGTAAGGGCTGTTGAAGACGTAAAACGCATCGCTGAAGTTGGCGGCAGAGGAGTGCTCGTATACGACGAAGGATTGCTCTGGGTCCTCAACGAAATGCGGAAGGCCGGAGAATTACCCAAAAATATGCACTTCAAGATGTCAGCCCACGCTGGCCATGGAAACCCGGCAAGCTTCAAGCTCCTCGCCAGCCTCGGCGCAGATTCCATCAACCCTGTGAGAGACATGACGCTGCCCATGATCGCAGCCCTGAGAGCTGCCGTGGATGTACCCATCGATGTCCATACGGACAATCCTCCGGGATCCGGCGGATTTATAAGAGTCTATGAAGCTCCCGAAATGGTCCGCATAGGCGCTCCTATCCACCTCAAGACCGGAAACTCCGTCGTTTCTGGCCACGGAGAGTTAACAACCGCAGAAAATGGCAGGGCTATGGCCAAACAGGCGGCTATTGTAAAAGAAATGGTGGAGAAGTACTATCCGCAGGCCGTCCAGAGCAAAGCTGGCACACCCGATATGGCAATCCCAGAATAAATTATTAAGAATGCTCTAAATTGCCCCTACTATTTATTTAGTAGGGGCGTGAATTTATTTTATTTCACATTCCCTATACTTTCTGATATACTCGAAAGTAAAAACAAATAAAAAGGGGGTAACAAAATGCGGGAAGTTCACGTCGATGAGATTATCGCTGCAGTCGAAAAACTGTGTATCGAAGCCAATATTAAACTTCCTGAAGACGTTAAATCTGCTTTAAACAAAGCAGTAGAAAAAGAAAGCTCTCCTCTGGGCAGGGAAATATTACACGATATTATAAAGAACTACCAAATCGCTGAAGAAAAGGACCTAGCAATATGCCAGGATACGGGATTTGCAGTATTTTTCGTGAGGCTCGGGCAAGATGTAAGGATTATAGGCGGCAATTTCAACGAAGCCATCAACGAGGGAGTCCGCAGGGGCTATAAAAATGGGTATTTGAGAAAATCCATAGTAAATGACCCGCTCATTTACAGGAAAAATACGGGAGACAATACTCCGGCTATAATTCACCTCGAGATAGTTCCGGGCGATAAGATTCAAATAACTTTTGCTCCAAAAGGCGGCGGAAGCGAAAATATGAGCGCCCTTAGAATGCTAAAGCCATCCGATGGAGTAGACGGCCTAAAGAAATTTGTGTTAGAAACAGTAAGACAGGCCGGCCCCAATCCGTGCCCACCTATAATTGTTGGCGTAGGCATCGGTGGGACTATCGAAGTGGCTACATTAATAGCAAAAAAAGCTCTGCTCAGGCCAATCGGCGAACATCATCCCATGCCTGAAATAGCTGAACTGGAAAAGGAATTGCTAGAGGAAGTAAACAAACTGGGAATAGGGCCTCAAGGTTTTGGAGGCAAAACCACTGCCCTTGCTGTCAACATAGAGACCTTTCCGGCCCACATTGCAAGTCTTCCCGTAGCCATAAATATACAGTGCCACGTGGCAAGACATAAAGAAGTTGAAATTTAGTATTCAGGAGGTGAAAGTTAATGATAAAGCACATAACTACCCCCTTAACTCCGGAAATTATAAGCTCCCTTCAGGCGGGAGATAAAGTGTCAATAAGCGGCATAATTTACTCAGCAAGAGACGCTGCCCATAAGCGGCTTTCCGAAATGATAAAAAAAGGCGAAAAACTCCCCATAGAATTAGAAGGACAGATAATATATTACGTTGGCCCATGCCCTGCAAAGCCGGGAACCGTGATAGGCTCTGCTGGCCCCACAACCAGCGGCAGAATGGACGCTTACACACCCCTTCTCCTGGAAAAAGGCCTGAAAGGCATGATAGGCAAAGGCTTCAGGTCCAAAGAAGTGGTCGATGCCATAGTCAAATACGGTGCGGTTTATTTCGGTGCAATAGGCGGTGCAGGGGCGCTTCTTGCGGACTCCATAAAAGATTCTAAGATTGTTGCTTTTGAGGACCTGGGCCCTGAGGCCATATACGAATTCAAAGTTGAAAACTTCCCCGCTATTGTCATTATAGACAAAGAGGGGGATGACCTATATAAAATCGGCGTCGAAAAATACAGGGAAATTTAAATTTAAAGGAGGTCTCACGATGTCGCTGAGAGAAGATGCATTAAAACTTCATTTTGAAAACAAAGGAAAAATTGAAGTAATAAGCAAAGTGCCGGTGAGCAGCAAGGAAGACCTCAGCCTAGCTTACACTCCCGGCGTTGCCGAACCGTGCAAGGAAATTTTTCAAGACCCTGAAAAGATATATGACTATACAGCAAAAGGAAACATGGTCGCCGTAGTAACCGACGGCACCGCAGTCCTGGGTCTGGGGAAAATAGGGGCAAAGGCCGCACTTCCGGTAATGGAAGGAAAAGCTGTTCTCTTTAAATGCTTTGCCGGCGTGGACGCCTTCCCGATTTGCATAGATTCTACAGATATTGACACAATCGTCGAGACCGTAAAACTCATCGAACCAGTTTTCGGAGGAATCAACCTGGAAGACGTTGCGGCTCCTTCCTGCTTTGAAATAGAAAGGCGCTTAAAAGAGTGCCTTTCCATCCCGGTATTTCACGACGACCAGCACGGCACGGCCATAATAACGTTATCAGCCCTTTTAAACGCTTTAAAATTGGTAAAGAAAGACATCAGCGAAATAACAGTAGTCATAAACGGAGCCGGTGCTGCCGGCATCGCCATTGCAAAAATTCTGTTGAAGGCAGGAGTAAAAGACATTCTGCTCTGTGACCGCGAAGGAATTATATATGAAGGTAGAAAAGAGGGCATGAACTGGGCAAAAGAAGAAATGGCAAAATTGACAAACAAAGAAAAACGTTCCGGGAAACTTGCCGATGCATTGGTAGACGCCGACGTATTTATAGGAGTTTCGTCAGCCAACATCGTAAGCAAAGAAATGGTAAAGAGCATGAAAAAAGACCCCATAATTTTCGCAATGGCAAACCCGGTACCGGAAATAAACCCGAAAGATGCCTTTGAAGCTGGAGCGAAAATAGTAGGAACTGGCAGGTCTGACTACCCCAACCAGATAAACAACGTCCTCGCATTCCCCGGCGTTTTCAGAGGCGCCCTTGACGTCATGGCAAGAGACATTAATGACGACATGAAATTGGCGGCCGCTTATGCCCTGGCAGATATTATTCCTTCCAGTGAATTAAAAGAAGATTATATAATTCCCAAGCCTTTCGACCCAAGAGTGGCACCGACAGTTGCAAAAGCGGTCGCAAAAGCCGCTATAGAGTGCAATGTAGCACGAAAGAAAGTCGATCCGGAAGAAATAGAAAAGAGAACAATAGAATTAGTCAAAAAAGCAAATTCTTATTTTGGCAAATAGAAAAATCAAGTTTTAAATCTTTAAAAAAAGCGTCAACCACTTTTAGGTTGGCGCCTTTTTAATGTGCAAAAATACTCTTTTTAGGCAGCATTTTTGATTTTCCCCTGCCAAAAAAGAGCGCTAAACAGTGGCGATTAAAAATAAATTTTTATTTCATCATGCTTGGCAGGAAGGTCGCAAGCTGCGGGAAGATTATTATAATGATGCTGGAAATAATGAGAGTTATCCAGAATGGAGTAACTCCTCGGAATACCTTCCCGACCGGCACTTTTGTAATATTTGCAGTTATCAAACTTATAACCCCTATTGGTGGCGTTAAAAGACCAATATTCAGCATCAATATTGTAAGCACCGCAAACCATATTCCATCGAATCCTAACGACCTTATAATGGGATATATTATCGGCGTCATTATCACGAGTATTGCCATACCATCCATTATAGTCCCCAAGAACAGGTATATCAAAAATATTATTGAAAGTATTACATATCTATTAAGATCTAAACCTGTAATAAATTGGGTCAGATTAAGGGGAAGCCTGCTTAATGTTATAAAACGTCCGAACATAAGCCCCCCTACCAAAACGAAGAACGTCATGGCATTAACCCTAGCCGAATGATTCATAGCTTTCTTAAATGTCTCCCAGTTCATTTTCTTGAGCAAGACCAGTATAACCAGTGCGAGAAATGCACCTACGGCTCCACCTTCCGTAGGGGTAAATACCCCGACATATATGCCGCCAATACTTATCAGGAAAATAGTGGGTATGATCCACGCCTCTTTTATCAAATCCCAAGTAAGGGGAGTCTTTTCCCTTTCAATCGAAATAGGTGCAAGCTTAGGATTTCTTAAGGCCAGAACATACGCAGTTATCATAAGCAATATAGCAGTTAAAATACCCGGTATGATGCCCGCAATCAAACATCCTCCTATCGTTTCTTCGGTCAGCGCCCCGTACATTACCATTGTTGAGCTTGGCGGTATCAAAATTCCGAGCGTCCCTCCAACTGCAGCGCATCCCGCTGCAAAGCCTTCGTCATAATTATACCTCTTCATCTCCTCTACAGATACGCTGGCTATAGTAGTGGTTGTAGCAACTACCGACCCGCAAACTGCTGCAAAAAGGGCACTCGCACCTATCGTTGCCATCGCTAGGCCAGCCCTTACCTTACCTAAAATCGCATCGAAGAGCTTATACAGCGTGCTTCCCATTCCGGCATAAGATAGGAAAAAGCCCATCATTACAAAAAGCGGTATCACGCTGAGGGAATATATCTTGGAATTTGCAAACGCATCGGCACCCAACTTTGCCAGAGCAGCCTGAGGCGAAACCAGTATGCTAGTACCGACTATAGAAACGGCCATCATCGCAATCGCCAAAGGCACTCTCATGGATATCAAAATAAGCATTACTACAACGCCCAATACTCCAACCATTTCCGGACTCATAACTGCTTATCATTCCCTTCTTTTTTAATGAATTCGCATAGATTCGAAATTATCGCCAATGCATAACAAGCAGCTCCCGCGGAGGCAATATATATAACAGGATAATAACGGATTCCAAGCACACCCGTCTTGTAACCGCCTGCCACTACTTTACCTGCATAGAGGTAAAGATAATAAGATAAGAGCACCGCTGTAACTAACGAAATCAACGACCCCAAAATGTACATGAATTTTTGGATGTTCCTCGGCATCAAGTTGTAAATTGTATCAATCACCACATGTTCATGAAAATGCTCCGCATATCCTAAAGTCAAGTATACGATTATTACCAGCGATAGTTCCGTCAATTCCATAGTCCCGGCTAAGGGCCTATTAAAAAAATAGCGTCCTGATATATCAATAACAGTTATCATCATGACAAAAAGCATCACGGCAATGCCTATATAGTTCAAGATGGTATTCAGTTTAAAAATTAATCGCCTTTCCATATCTTGTCCTCCCAACGTATAAAGTCAGCGAACATTGCACCTTTTTAGTGAGATTAGCGCTGCAATCGCCTTCGCAATCGCAGCGCTTTCCCACTAGGATTTTGTAATTTTTTTAAATTTATAATCAACTCTTCTGAGTGGAATTAAATTCCTCTTTTAACTGGTTAACAAGGTCGAGAATTTTCTGTCCAGGAATGCCCTTTTGATTTGCAGCATTTAGCCACTCATTAATCAAATCCTTGGTCTTTTCCATCCATTCTTTCCGCTGCTCGGGAGTTATCTCGGTTATAACCACATTGGATTTTACCGCCATGTTCATTCCTTTCTCATAACCTGCATTGTAAATTTCAGTCGCCTTTTTGTAAATTACTTCTCCTGTCAGGCTTTCAAGAAGCTTCTGGTCTTCGGGCGATAGGCTGTTCCATTTATCCTTGTTCATAAATATTACTTGGGCCGAATGGAATGCCCTCAGTCCTCGTGTTGCATATTTAATTACTTCGTGTAACTTATAGGACTCCACTACAGAAGGACCATTGCAGTCGCCATCTATTATTCCTCGCTGCATGGCATCGTAGACATCAGGCATTGGGATTACGAGAGGAGTTCCGCCTAATTTCTTTATCATGGCTTCTCTCGAGGGACCGCCGACGCGAATCCTCATGCCCTTCAGGTCATCAGGCTTTTTTACCGGCTTTTTAGTCAAAAATTCGCTCGGGTCGGTGACCCAAAGTCCGAGTACCACCACATCACCGTATTCCTGCTGGAACTCAGGAGACCTCTTGTAAAGGTTCCACAAAACGTAAGACGCCTGCAACGTTGAATCAAACATAAACGGCAGCTCCAGCAGATCTGTTATGGGGTATTTACCCGGGGTGTAACCTTGCAGGGTCCATCCAATATCAATTGCACCGCTCACCACGTCATCCCTTATCGTAGCCGCGCTAGTAACCGAACCGCCAGGGTGAATTGTGAGCTTTATCCTGCCACCGCTTTTTTCCTCTAGTTCTTTTGCCAGCGGTATTAATATCTGCTGGCTAACCGGGTGTTGCGCCGAAAATGGATGTCCCATTACCAACTCGACCGTTTTCTTTTCTCCTGTGCTTTGGTTGTTGTTGGAACTAGCTTCCTTTTTTGTGCCGCAGCCGGTAAAGATTGAAGATACTATGAACAAAATTAATAAAAATGCAACTAAGCGCAAATATCTTACTTTCATCATTTCCCCACCTTTCAAAGTTTTCGTTAGAATTTGATTATTTCTATTTTCAGCCATTCCACCCCCTGTATTAACCTGTATTATAATTGCTATTTTTTATAAAATTATATTATATAATTGTTTTACATTCAATCTGCAATTTAATAAATTTTACAAAGATATTTAACGTATTTAGGACAAATCTCGAAATTATTCTACCATTCTCGCAATATAAAAAAAAAAACGGGCTTTTCAGCCCGTATACTTTACAGATGCTTTACTCTTTTCCTATATCTTTCCACCAATTTTAAGTTGTGTTCTTCTGCACCATCGACGTTTCCACTCATGAAAACTGGAGGAACTATTCTCCTTTGTAGCATTATGGAAACTACCTCAGCAACCAACATATTGAGTATTACCGTATTAAGCACGGTCGAAAGTGGAGCAAAGGAGGTGTTAAAGCCCTCTTTTTCTATTTTCAGCGATGCATCTCCGTAATTGCCGCAGTTGTCTATTACTACGTCAGCCACATCTTCCAGAAATTTACCCGAAGAATGCCTGGAAGATGTTCTTCCCTTATACTCCCTTGAAGTCACCGCCACCACTTTTAAGCCCCTTCTTTTTGCTTCATAAGCTGCTTCTACCGGGGCACCGTTTCTGCCAGAATGGGATACTATTATTAAGCATTCGCCTTCTCTCATGTCATACCTGTCAAAAATTAAACTTATTACATCTTCCTTTCTCTCATAATGAGAACTTTTCAGGGCACCCTCATGGAGCATCAATTCTACTGGCAATATGGGATTTACGCAGGCGAGGCCGCCCGCCCTATAAAAGAGTTCCTCTGCGGCTATATGCGAATGGCCGCAGCCGAACACGTGAAAAACGCTGTCTTCTTTTTCTAGTGAACCTGCTATTAATTCCGCTGCCTTTTTTACATTTTCAATCTGAGTCGTCCTGATTTTCTCTATCCTTTTTGCGACCTCATCTAGGTAGCTATATAGCAAATTATCGCCTCCCACATTTACATTCCTCTCAATTCGTTAAACGCGGCTATGAGTTTTTCCTTTAGCTTTTCTTTATTGAAGAAGTCATCGATTGCAACTACGGCCTTTGCAGCATCTCTTACCTTTTCTTCATGAAAGGTCTGAACCACCACTATGTCCGGATTTGCGCTTTTTACACTTCCAATATCCGCATGTTCTACAGCCGCATTGATGCCCAATTCCCTTATAATATCCTCTATCGTCATTTTCAATATCAGGCTGCTG
Source organism: Caldanaerovirga acetigignens (assembly GCF_900142995.1). Taxonomy (NCBI): domain Bacteria; kingdom Bacillati; phylum Bacillota; class Clostridia; order Thermosediminibacterales; family Thermosediminibacteraceae; genus Caldanaerovirga; species Caldanaerovirga acetigignens. The sequence goes on from NZ_FRCR01000004.1 coordinate 135,521, forward strand.
CCCATTCCTACACCACATGCTGCAACTATTTTTATTTTTTCGCCCATGAACAGTACCTCCTACGATAGAATGATGTTAGAAAATAGAACCTATCAATTTACCAGCTCCTATTATCAACCATGTAATTATATACCAGTCGGGATCTGCGAGAACCGCTAGCTCTGGTGCTGTATTGCTGAGCATCGGCCAGGTCAACGCTTGGCCGAAAGCTAAAAACAGGCCGTTTATCGCACCTCCTAATACTGCTCCCTTCCAGCCTCCAACCGCATTTCCAAAAACTGCAGCACCTGCAGCCGGGAAAAACAGCATTATCATAGATGGGACGATTGTAGCAAAACCAGCAATACCGAATATAATCATAAAGATCAAGAACACAACCGTAGAACTGATAAATCCTATCAAAACAGCCGTTGGCGCGTAGGGAAATACTACGGGAACGTCCAAGGCTGGTTTTCCGCCTGGGATGAGCTTTTGGGAAATACCCCTAAAAGCGGGTACAATTTCCGCAAGGAATAATCTCACACCGTAGAGTAAAATCGTTATCCCCGCTGCAAATCTAAAGCCCTGTATCACGGACCACACTACAAAGTTTAGGTCCCCGGCCTGCTTTGCAACCACAGCTTTTTCTGCAAAGAAGCTCGCAACTAACATTATAATAGTAATTATGAACGCGGTTCCAACTGTTATATCCTTCATAAATTCAATTTTCTTCGGTATTTTTATTTTTTCCGTACTCTGTTCAGGTTTTCCGAAAATGTGCCCAAAACGTCCTGCTAAATAGGCCGCAATAGAAGAAGTATGGCCGTATCCTATCTCGTCGCTATTGGTCACTTTTCTCATGTATTTGTGTACGTAAACTGGCTGCAGGGTAAAGTATAGAGCTATCAAAATCGCACCTACAAGTATTAAAGTTCCCTGACCTATGCCTGGAAATGCTTCAAGTAAGCTGGCAGTGATTACAAGAGAAATCCACCACATCAAATGTCCAGTAAGATAGACAAACCTTGTATTAAACAATCTCACTACTATAAGGTGGATTAAAAATCCTAGTGCCATTATAGAAACCGCAGTGCTTCCGAATTTACTCGTGAAGTCCTGCAAAGTGTTGTTAGCAACGGGCGGTGCAATTCTAAATGCTGAAGATACTATCGTTTGAAAAGAATTAAGTCCAGCTATGAATACATCCGTCCCCGCTATCATTATCAATATACCTACCATCGCCTTTATAGTGCCAGAAATTGTTTCTTCAAAGCTTTTCTTTTGCAAGAGAAGTCCGATTAAGGTTACAAGGCCTATTAAAACTGATACCTGGTTAAAAATATTTTTAACTAAAAAATCTATAAATGCCATTAAACTCTACCCCCTATATATTTATTTTTTTAATATCATCCTTAACTCATTAAGCTTATAATTTCTTTAGCCTCCTTAGCCTCCAATATCTTTTTTACTTTTTCTTTATCTCCCAAAAGCTGCACCAGTTCTGATAATGCTTTCAAATGAGACGAATGGTCGACAGCACAAAGGCAGACTACTATCTTTACTGGATCGTTTTCTTTGTTTCCAAAATTAACCGGATTTTTTAAAGTAATAAGACTCATGCCAATTTCTTTTGCCCCTTCTTCTGGCCTTGCATGAGGCATAGCTATGCCCGGAGCAATTACGATGTAAGGCCCAGTCTTTTTTACATTATTAATCATTGCTTCAATATAATTTTGCGTGGCAAACCCTTTTTCTACAAGAAGCTCACCTCCTATCCTAATAGCCTCTTCCCAATCTTTTGCTTCTACGTTTAGCACAATTGTGTCTTCTACCAAGACGTCTTTTAACACAGGCTGAACATCTCCTCTCTCGCAATTGTGAATACTCGGTATTTCAAAGAATTTCATTAATTCTTCTTTTAGTTTTTCTCTTTCCCTTATATCCGCGTATTTTTCAACTGCCTTAATTATTTCTTCAACTTTATTTGCTTCATCGTATTTCCGCTTGACTCTAGTAATATAATTTTCCAGCCGTCGGATATCCCTTTCTTTTAGCAAAGGATTCACAACTACCGCCCTGACATTTACATCTTCTTCTCGCACAGGAATACTTGACACTATCAAATCTACCTTTTTTTCTTTTATAACTTCCTTTGCCTGTCTGTAGGAGACAGCATCGACAATGTCTATATCGAATATAGATTGCAATCTCGACGACAAAAGCTTTGCCGTGCCTATTCCTGTCCCGCAGACTACCAAAATTTTAGGTTTTGCGATATCCTTACTTTTTAGCCTTTCCAAAGCTGCACCGAAATGTAGCACAAAATAACCTACTTCTTCGTCGGGTACGCTTTTCTGGGTGTAGACTTCTAAAGGCTTTAACGATATTTTTACAATCTCGAAAAGCTCTTTATAATTTAACTTAATTTCGTCCAGTATGGGATTTTTTATCCCAAGGTCGTGCCTCAACCTGTAAACTGTGGGTCTCAAGTGCTCTAATAAGCCATCAAATAATTGCTTATCCTTAGACAAATCTATACTCAAATTACTGCTTACGAGTGAAATAATTTGGTGAACCAAAATTTGATATTCCATCCAATTTTCGTCTTGTATATTTTTTGTCTTTGTTGTCGTACTTCCAAGCAAGTGAACGGCTATATATCCAATCTCTTCAATTGGAATCGAAACATTATAATATTCTTCCAGCATTTTTGCTATATTCGAAGCTACCGCAAATTCCTTTGTTATTTTTAATGACTCCAGCTCCTCCTGCGGCATGACTATGTCCTTGCCCAATTTTATCCTCTTTATAGCCATTGCGATATGAACCACAAACCCCGAAAAAGCAGCATCAGAAAAAACTATGTTCAGTTCCCTTTCCGCAACTTTCAAGCATTCTTCTATATACTTTATGTCTATATCTTTAAAAAGCTTTGCCCCATATCCATCGAACAGCTCTTCTCTTGAAAAGTACAAGCTCTCTTTGAACACTTCTAAAAACCTGTATATATCGACGGTTTCCGTTAAAAGTTCGATTGCTGCTCGCCTCAGTTGTTTTTCCTCTCCTATTATCTTCAACCCACGCCTCGGCAGTGCTACTAGTTCCAGGCCGTGACTGCTCAGCCAATTCCTTACTTTTTTCAGGTCCTTTAAAACAGTACTCCTTGAAACCTTGAGCATGTCCGCAAGCTGATTTATATTGATATAATCTTTCTGCTGTATGAGCTCACTTATTATAAAATTAATTCTCTCCTTTTGGGACAGGACGTAATCTGCAAAATTGGATTGATTTAAGAGAGAAAAAAGTCTCTTTTCATCCTCCAACGCTGGGCTAAATTTCACTCCTACATTCGGCTTTCGCAATAATTGTGGCAAATTGTTATCCTTTAAAAAATTATCGATCGCATCTAAATCATACCTTACAGTCCTTTTGCTGACCTGAAACATTCCGGCAAGTTCCGCTATTTTAAGCGGCCTTTTTGAGTTTATAAGTTTTTTGAGAATCTTAATAGATCTTTCATTGAGAGGAATAGCAAATCACCTCTTCAATTTTTATTTTATTTCAACAATATTCATCTTAAAAGCTCAACCTTTTGCAATACATTTGTGGCAATGTATGCACTAAATATAAAAAGGGAGCATATAAGCTCCCATTCCATATTCCTCAAACTCGCGATTCATTCGCCCGGCAAACTCCTTCGCCTTTTCAAAATCCCTGCCGCAATCGTATACTTCCCAAAGCTTTCTCACCGAAATCAGGGCGACCTTTCTAGATTCCCAACTAAGTTCACAGTTATTAAGACATCTTTTTTATGGTATAATATATGTCGAGAGGTGATGATAAATGAAAACCACATTGTATGTCAACAGAAAACTGCTGGAAGAAGCTATGCGGTTGTTGGGGACCAACAAGATGACCGAAGCTGTAAATAAAGCTCTTGAGGATTTCGTTCGCCGGTGTAAATTAGAGAGGCTAGCAAACCGCATTGGCAATACCGAACTTACTTTAGACAAATCTGATTTGGAGGAAATGCGCAAGGATGAGAGATAAATATCTCGTCGATACTTCTATATGGATAGAAAGCTTGAAAAGAAACGGTGACGTAAAAATACAACAATGGATGAAAAGGGCATTGTTGGAGGAAAGGGTTGTCATCGCTCCGATTATCAAAGTCGAGATTTTATCCGGTGCTGTAAATGAAAAACAGTTTATCGAACTTAAAGAGGAGCTTGATTCGCTAACCGTTTTGGGCAAGGAACCCGAGGTATGGGAAAAAACCGCCAATCTGAACTTTACCCTCCGGCGAAAGGGGTTTAATATACCCCTGACCGATGTTTTAATTAGCACATGGGCTTTAATATACGATTGTGTTTTGGTACATCAGGACAGGCATTATGAGATGATAAGAGAAGTCGAAGGTAATTTGAAAACACTAAATTTCCTCGATTAGAAACCTTCGCACATCAGCCCCCTACGGTGATCTTTCAGCCAATTCACAGCAAAAGCGGCAAGTAATGTGGTTCCAATCGAAAGTACGCTTTCATCAATATCGAACTTAATTTATAATTACAAATTCTCCGGGGAACCTAAAAAAAGGGAGCTCAAAATAAGCTCCCTCGTTATTTCCAATTGATGGACTTGAATTTTCTTACCTGTTCCGTAATCGCCCTTTCGGCCGGCAGCCTTTCCATAGAAGATGCTCCGAAAAATCCCACAACGTTTTTGGTTTTGGAAAGCACGTACTGTGCATCTTCGGGTTCAGCTATCGGGCCTCCGTGACATAAAACTATGACGTCAGGATTGATGGCTTTCGCAGCATCGCAAATTTCCTGTATTCTTTCAACGGATTCATCAAGGGTAATGGCCGTCTTTGCCCCTATGGTGCCGCTTGTAGTAAGTCCCATGTGGGCAACAATGACATCCGCACCAGCTTTTGTCATCTTTTCCGCATCTTCCGGAGTAAATACGTATGGGCAGGTTAACAGGTCCATTTCGTGGGCCATAGCTATCATCTCAACTTCCAGATCGTATCCCATACCTGTTTCTTCAAGGTTTTGCCTGAATTTCCCATCAAAAAGACCTACTGTGGGGAAGTTTTGAACTCCCGTAAAACCAGCTTCCTTTATCTCTCTTAAGAAAATCTTCATAACTCTAAAAGGATCCGTACCGCAGACTCCTGCAAGCACGGGAGTATTTTTTACTATCGGTAGCACTTCCCTACCCATTTCCATGACTATAGCGTTTGCATCTCCATATGGCAATAGTCCTGCCAAAGAACCCCTGCCTGCCATTCTATACCTTCCAGAGTTATATATTATAATTAAATCCACTCCTCCCGCTTCGGCACACTTTGCAGATATCCCCGTCCCAGCACCTGCACCAATTATAGGCTTTCCTTCGGCTACCTGCTTTCTTAATCTTTCTAATGCTTCTTTTCTTGTAATCATTATTTATTTCCCTCCCATTTTTTTATTAATTCTAATAATTTATTTGCAACAAACTCCGCATATTCGGGGTCGTTAATATGTAAATCAAGCTCTATTAATTCCACAGGCGGTTTTACATTCTCTTTCAATGCTTCAAAAAGAGCCTTATCAGCATCGGGATCGTAAAAGGGCTTACCTGCTGCATCAATCGCAGAAACTCCCTTTTTGGGAATGATAACTGCTGTTGGGCCTTTCGCTTGGCTTACCTTTTTACCAATAATTTCTCCCAACTTTTTTGATTCTTCAGGAGTTGTTCGTATCAGGGTTACCGTGGGATTGTGTTTATAAAGCTTTCTGTTTTTATAGCTCTCGGGAACCGTATCTATCGGACCGAAATTACACATGTCAAGAGCTCCCGGGCATACAACTTGAGGTATTCCCTTTTTTGCTGCAGCTTCCAATCTGTGAGGTCCCGCCGAGAGTACGCCGCCGCAAAGCTCGTCTACCCACTCGGTGGTAGTAATATCCGCAACCGCTGTAATTATTCCATCCTCAATTAAACTTTCCATTGCTTGTCCGCCCGTCCCGGTTGCATGGAATACTAAAACCTCGTAGCCGTTTTGTTCAAGGATTTCCCTCACCCTTGTAACGCAGGGCGTAGTTACACCAAACATAGTAGCACCTATCACCGGTTTTTCGTTTTCGGTTTGCAACTTCGCATTCACCATTCCGCAAATCGCTCCAGCTGCATTTGCAATAATTTGTTTTGAAAGCCTGTTTAAACCCGAAACATCAACAATCGAATACATCATCGTAATGTCTTTAGTTCCTACGTAGGGTCTTGTATCGCCGGAAGCAAGGGTGGAAACCATTACCTTTGGAAAACCCGCGGGGAGCTTTTTCATAGCAGCCGTAGCTATGGATGTACCTGCAGAACCTCCTAAGGATACAATACCGTCTATTTTCCCCTCGTCATACAGTCTCTTCACTATGATAGAGGCTCCCGTTGCCATTGCCGTCACGGATTCTCCTCTATCCCTTTTTTCAAGAAGGGAATTTAGATCCACTCCTGCTGCCACTGCAACTTCATCGCGTTTAATGTCAGGCTCGAAATAAGGGGGATCCAAAATTCCGGCATCGATGACAATCGTCTTGCACCCGAATTCTTCTACCTTTTCTTTCAGGTACTTGAATTCCGCACCCTTTGTATCAAGGGTTCCAAGTATTGCCACGACTTTACTCAAAAAAATCACCTCCCGAAAATAGTCTGCTTTCAGGAGGTTGCAAGGTTTGTGCCAGTAAATTTATTCGATTTTTACGTGCTATTGATTAATTATTGTGAATGTAATTTCACAATATACTGTGCAACTTGTAAACCTTAAAGTTACAGGTCAAACGAGGCATTATCGTAACCCATTTTTTTTAATCTGTTATATAGCGTGCGCCTGCTAATTCCAAGCATTTGTGCTGCCCTTGTCTTATTGAAATTGCACTGTCTTAAGACCTCGATTAATTTCCTACTTTCATCCCCATTACAGTGCTTTGAAACTTTATTTTCGTCAAAATTTTCACGGTCATTTCGCCACATTAGTTTTTCCCTTAAAAGATTTGCTGCCCTATCGCCAAACGTAAGCATTTTTTCATTAGAAAAGACAAGCAATGCATGGATGAAATTTTCTAATTCCCTTACATTTCCGGGCCAACTATACTTTTTAAGATTTTTAATAAGCTTTGGATCTATTTTGGGAACCGGTATGCCGTTTTTTTGGCAGTAGCGCTTTACTATCTCTTCAACAATTTCCGGTAAGTCTTCTAAATGCATCCTCAAAGGAGGCATATTTATATTTATAACATTTAATCTCCAGAATAAATCTTCGCGAAACTTGCCTTCCCTTACCATTTCAGATAAATCTTTGTTTGTACAAGCTATTATTCTCACGTTAACCTTTATCAGCTTTTCTCCTCCTACCCTGTAAAACTCTTGATTTTCTATCGCCCTTAAAAGTTTAGCCTGAAGGCTTAAAGGGATTTCGCCTATTTCATCCAAAACAAGAGTTCCTCTGTTTGCAAGTTCAAATTTGCCCGTTTGTTTTTTAATCGCACCCGTAAAGGCACCGGCTTCGTGACCGAAAAGCTCGCTTTCAAGTAAGTTTTCGGGAAGGCTCGCGCAATTTATTTTTATAAGAGGTTTATCCCTTCTAAAGCTTAACTCATGTATAGCTTCCGCCACCAACTCTTTACCAGTGCCGCTTTCTCCGGTTACAAGCACCGTAATGTCACTCGGCGCCACCTTCTTTATAATCTCGTAGATATTTTGCATTGCCTGTGAGCTGCCCACAAGGTTTCCCAATCTCGTAATTTCCTTTTGACTAATTCCCTTTAAAAGATGGGTTAAGCTAGAAATGGTTTCCCTCACGTAATTGCTGTCTATTGCCGAACCACCGATATAACCATGAACCTTTGTCCCCCTTGCCTTTATTCCTTTTAAAAAATCCCTTATACTTTCGGGGTAACCCAAAGGTCCACCGTAAACCATTAAGATTTTGTCGCTTTCTCTTGCCGCTATTTTTTTATAAACTCTGCAGTATAGATTTACGGCATCTTCTAAGGGCATGAAGGTTTTTATGTTTCCTTCTCCGCCGCTTGTAAATCCGAAATGCACGCATATAACATCGGCTCCAGCTTCCAGCATTTCTTCCGCTTCAATTTCCGTTTGCACAAAAGCCACGGTAAATATACCCATTTGTGCAGCAAGCTTTATCAAATTTACCTCGTTTTCAAACCCCAGTCCCTGCTCTTCTGCTACTAATCTGAAATTTCCATCAATTATAGAAAGCGTTGGATAATTTACGACCCCGCTGAAGCCGTAATTTTTTATTTTTTCTAAAAGTTCTTCATGCGAATATTTGGGATCTGTGGCGCAAAGTCCTGCAATAACGGGAACGTTTTTTACCTTGGGTATAATTTCGCTCACGCCAAAACTAATTACCATATCATTGGCATTGGCGTAAGGAAGGTATCCAGCAAGGGAGGGAACTCCTGCCATACGGAATCTTCCGGAATTAAACAAGAACAAAAGATCGGCCCCGCCTTCTTCAGCGTACTTAGCGGCAAACCCACTTCCAACTCCCGCTCCAATAATTAGCCTGCCTTGTTCGACAACCTTCCATAACTTTTTATTTATAATATTTCTATCCCTTAAATCCGCCAATCCAAGGACACCTCTTAAAAGAAGTTTTTTATAAAAACTTCTATATTTAAACGAAAATTCCTTCCTTCCCTGATTAATGAATTTACGAAAAAGATAAAAAGATAAAAAATAGACATAATACCAAAAAAACTATAAATATTTTACACAAACGCCAATAAACTAAAGGCCATGACGGCCATACCGGTTACGAAGCCGTAAACCGAAAGGTGGTGCTCACCGTATTCGCGGGCCGAGGGGAGAAGCTCATCAATGGAAATAAAAACCATTATCCCCGCGATGCATGCAAATATCACTCCTATAACAAGGTCGTTCACGAAGGGAAACAGTATCAGATAAAATATCGCGGCGCCAAGGGGTTCCGAAAGGCCCGAAAGGAAGGAATAGAGGAAGGCCTTTTTCTTGTCCCCGGTGGCGTAGAAAATCGGCACCGATACCGCTATGCCCTCAGGTATATTGTGAATGGCTATAGCAACGACGACAGGTATGGCGATGGATACTTCCTGCAAGGCAGATGCGAAAGCCGCAAATCCTTCCGGAAAGTTGTGCACTGCCACCGCGACTGCTGTCAAAAATCCGGTCCTCAGAAGTTTTCCTTCTACTTCCCCGCTTTCTCTTATTTTCTCCACCCGCTGCATTTCGTGGGGGTTTCCCTCACTGGGAACAAGTTTATCGATGAGTGCTATGAGAAAAACTCCGGCAAAAAAGGAAATGATACTGAGAAAAGAGCCCAATTTTGCCCCCAAAGCATTACTTAAAATTTCCATTGATTTTGACAGTAATTCAACAAAAGAAACGTATACCATAACGCCCGCCGAAAGACCTAGGCTAACCGACAGAAATTTCGTGTTGGTCTTTTTGGCATAGAATGCTATGGCACTTCCTATTCCAGTGCTCAACCCCGCAAAAAGAGTCAATAAAAAAGCCCTTATAACGTTGTTCATTATCTTCACCCTTTTTGATTGATATACCTTCGATCAAATTCAGGTAGATGACTAGATGTTATATTATATGACGGCACCACCATTTTGGTTTCTTGTAAGGCCTGTTGCTGGTCGAAATCACCCCACCCTGAAGAGCTCCATTATCTCATCCTTCGAAAGTGCGTTTATGAATACCTCACCTTCCGATACTATGGAGCTTATGAGGTCCTTTTTTCTTTTCTGGAGCTCGTCTATCTTTTCCTCGATGGTTCCCCGGGTTATAAACCTGAAGACCTGCACGTTATTCTCCTGCCCTATTCTGTATGCCCTATCGGCAGCCTGTTCCTCCACAGCGGGATTCCACCACGGGTCAAAGTGAATCACTGTATCTGCCGAAGTAAGGTTAAGGCCGACTCCGCCAGCTTTGAGCGAAAGCAGGAAGGCCTGCCCCTTTCCGCTGTTGAAATCAGAGCCGTCTTTCAACCTGAAGTACTTTTTCTTCTCCTTTATCGCCCGCAATATCTCCTCCGCGGTCTTCTCGTCGATGCCCTCCATATCCATCCTTATCTCAAGGAGATTGCCCGCAAGTGACCTGACAGATGTCCTTATTTTCGGAGCTTTCGTCGAAAAAAGGTGTTTCACGTCGGAAGAGTAGTAAACCTCACCCATCCCGGCAAGGCGATGCGCTACATCCTTGATGAAAGTATATAGCTTTTCTTCATCGATGAGGACAAGCCTTCCCCTATCTAGCTCAAAACCGCTGTCCCTGAAAAGCTTCAGGACGTAATCCTCTTTTTCGTAGTCCCTTAAAATTAAATCATCTACGGCTTCTGCAAAGGGATCTATTATTTTCTCTCCGTAGACGAACTTAACATCCGCGGCAATTCCATTTTTGTATCCTTCTATTTTTATGCTCAATTTCAGAGGCTTTTTCACCACGGCATCTTTTAAATCCGGAGATATTTCCAAAAAATTATCATTTTCGAACTGGTCAATCAGGGATATGAATTTCCTATGATTTTCGCCCTCAAACCTGAGCTCCTCGCCGTATTTTAGAAATATCCCCTTTACAATGGGAAAGGCAGGGTCATCCGTATCGAGCACGTAGATTTTCTTATCTTTGTATACAAGTCTACAATCCCTATCAAGGGGAAGGCCGATATCTCCGGTCGCCTTAACCGAAATCCCATCCCCTTCCTTTCCCACCGCCACCGAAAAAGGCCTTTCTCGAGTTTCGAAACTTACTATCTCTATATGCGGCAATGTCATGCGAAATTTTCTTTGGCCTAGCGCCGCAGCTATCTTTTTCAGGTAGCCGTATGTCAGGTTCACGTATCGTTCGTTAAAAAACACCTTGGGAGATTGCCAGTACATTTTCTTTTCTATTTCATAGATCTCCTTTAAAATGGAAAATACATTTTCATCTTCTTCGGAAAAACCGTGAAGCATGGGATTGAACGTAAACTTCTTCCCAAATTCAAAGGTGCGTCCGCTCTCTATTGCGTCAAAAAACCTTTTTACTTCCCTCAGTATGTACATGCGGTCTATCCCAATCTTCATATGCATCCTGGAAATAAAATCGTACCCGCCGTGCGGGAAAAATTCAAAGATATACTCTACCTTCACCGGCTGCTTTTTTTCGCCAGATTTCGAAAAAAGCTCGCTTAATACTTCCGCCTCCACATCTTTTCTTTTTATGGCCCAGGGCCTTTTAAGGTCGCCCTTGTTTTTATGAATATATAAGAGCGCTGCGACCACGTGTTTGCACATACTATTGTACTGTCTTACATACGGGCAGGTGCATCCGTATGCCGTCAAAGTATTGCCTCTGAACTTCAACAAAACCTCATAGTAATGAGTGCCCTTCACAATAGCTTTAAATGTGTTTTCGTGGAAGACCACACTTTTCACAGCCCCGAGTTCATAATACGCAAGGCCTCTACTTACTACATCGGGCGGTATGTTGCTTAAAATATAATCCAAATTTGCTATTTCCATAGAACTTCCTCCAGGTGAATTTACTTTTCATTTGCATGATAACAGTTTTTAAGAGGTTTGTAAATTGACTAAGTATTTTATAGAAAATTTGTTTAATTTACCAGAGGGGTCTGGTATAATATAAATAAAACGAAGCCTGTGGTGATTTTAGTGGAAAGGGTCCTTCACTGAATAAAAGAGCAAATAGAAAAAGTGGTAAATTACGCAAGGTGCAATAAAAATATAATAGCTTTATACATATTCGGGTCCTTCGGAACGGAAAAAGAACGTCCCACAAGCGACATAGACCTTGCGATGCTGTTTAGAAACAATCCTTCGCTTTCTGAAGAACTCAAAATAGAATCCGATATAAGCCAGATCTTTGGACGCGATGACATCGACATTGTAAACTTAAACAAAGCGCCGATAGAATGGAAGGACTGAAAAAAAAGATATGCATGAAATTGACATCAAAAAGACCCTTGATAAAATAAAGGTAATAGAAGACTGCTTGTCAAAGTTGAAAACGCTAGCTCAGCTTCCTTCAAGAATTAGCACGCACCGCTATTGTCTTTCCCTTTTCAGGCCAAGTAACTTTGCAGATGCTGTCGAAAGAAGAGAAAAATTCCATTTCTTCGGCGTGCACGGGAATGAGAACCTTCGGCTTTATGGTCTCCACCATCTCCTCTATCCCAGGACCGTGAATGTGGCCGCTGGCGTGAAAACCCGACCTTTCCCTGTCCCGGCCCAATGTCCCGTAAAGCTCAAATCCGAAGTAGTCTATCCAGTTCCTCACCCGCTGGTGGTCTATCAGCATCTCTTCGTCGAAGGCCTCGCTGGAAGAATATATGTATGTTCCGCCATCCGGCTGTATGTCCAAAAATGCGTGAAAGTCGTAGTATGAAAAACAAAGTATGTAACTTCCCGGGTCTTTTTTTATGTCCTCCGCCGTAACGGTCTTATTAAGAGCCATCCTTTCGAGGAGGGCCGCTTCCCATTTGTCCATGCGGGATTTCGGCTTTACATACATCCTTATCCTGCCGTCAGCGTGCGGGTCGGGCACCCCATCCTCTTCCGCCGCTTTCAAAGCCTCGAGTAGGTATACGTCCTTGGCAGTAAGAACCAGCTGCCTTCCCGTCTTCCCGGCTATCTCGAGGAACGAAAGCAGGCGCTCGACGTTCCTCGGGCCGAAATCCGCCACAACAAGCCCTCCTGCTTTTGAAACCACGTCAAAGCAGTTTGCAGCAACCTCTCCTTCGGTGACGGGCTTTTTCGTTTCGGGGTGCGTTCCCTCGCATATAAGGGCGATGGGCTCGAGCTTTGCCGCCTCTTCGAAAAAACGCCTGGTCAACGCCGCATTCTTCCCGTGGAGCCTGAGGTCGCCGGTGTATATTATCCACCCTTCAGAAGTCTTTATGCCAAAAGCGCTTGCGCCGGGGATGGAATGGTCCACCGGCCAAATCCTTACCGTAAAATCACCTATTTTTGCTTCGCTCCCTCCAGCTTCCAGTTTGCAGCACTCCAGTTTCCTCGAGTGGTCGTAATTTTCCCAAAAAGTACAGGCGCTCTCAGGAATAAAATCTTTTCCAAGGATTTTATACCGCCTCTGTTTGAAAGCTGTGGACTTGTAATGGCCTGTCTGCAAAAGGCCGTCCTTGTATTCCCGCGGATTTATGTAGCATATCTCCTGCAGGCGGTTTCCGCCTCCCGTATCCTGCAACGCTTTGCAAATAACGGCGGCGGTAAGGCTCGTTATCACCGGGACGTCCTCGCGGACGTACGAAAGGTGCCCGCAGTGGTCGTAGTGGGCGTGGGAAAGGAAGATTCCCTGGACTTCGGTCTTTCGATACCGCGGATGGGAAGAATATCTTTCCCACACGCCGGGATATTCGAGGTCGGTTCTGTATAGGCCTTCCAGCGGCGGCAGAATGTCCAGGGCGAGAAGGTCGTAAAATCCAAAGCCGCTCCTCGGGCCTAAAAATTCGTCGAAGAACATGCCCTCTGCTTTGAAGTTGGTGCCGAAGTCCAGAAAAATAGCGTTTTCTTCATCTTCCAGAAGGATCTTATTGCCCCCGATGCAGCCCACACCATCGTAAAAGGTAATTTTTAAGGACATTCCATCACCCCGATTCTTTCTTTTTGATCTATATTTCAACGGTGCGTTTTACACCGCTTTGCAATTTTATTTTAAAATCGTGAGGTGATGTGGTATATTCTTAATAAGCAATAAACGTAAAAACAAGGAGGCGGTGATAATGAATATAAGGGTTTATCCGATTTTTCCCCTGAGTTTCACCTAGAATTGGTAGCCGATGTAAACGACGTAAGGGCGGCTATAGGCAAAGAGGATGCCGCTATCGTCGATTCCAGGATGCCTGAAAGATTCAAAGGCTTGGTAGAGCCCATCGATTTTAAAAAAGGCCATATTCCCTCCGCAGTAAACTTTTCCTGGAAAGAAAACTTGAAGGAAAACGGAGAATTAAAAGATATAGAAGAAATAAAAGAAAGATTTTCACCTTTGAAAGGAAAGAAAGATATAATCATCTACTGCGGTTCCGGTATAGATGCCACTTTTAACTTTTTCACCTTGGATGAGCTTGGAATAAAAGCAAGGGTGTACATAGGAAGCTTCAGCGATTGGATAACTTATGAAGATAATGAAGTAATTGTTGAAGTTTGTTAAGCTTTTTCTATTTTTGCGGAAAAAGCTTGTCTTTGTAATAACCGTTAGCGAGGTAGATGGCGGCTAAAGGATTGTGCCCCAAAACTCTATCCTTGACTGCCAGCACGGTCACCGGCGCCTTGGAGTATTTGATGAAAAGCGAATCATGGCCGACGCAGAGCCCCAGAATTATGTTCAAATCTGTCCCGGCCTTGTTTAAGAAAAAGGCCTGCCCGATGGGGTTACACATCGGCTCGTAAGTCCCAGGCCGCACTTTCTCGCTCTCTTTTATGTTTATGGTCTCCTTGGGGATGCTGCAGTTTTTGCACACCACAGAATTTACTGTAAAGCCGTTGGCGGTAAAGATTTCGACCACCATTTTCGCTTCCTGCCTCAGGCCTATGCAGAAAGCCAATCCCAGATTCTTAAACCCGCATTTAAAAGAAAACTCCATTATCTCCTCTATCCTCGTCCACCTGCAGTAACCTTCGCTCTCGACCAATGCTGAATTGTGAGCCAACTTTTGATTTTCTTTCGAAAAATATTTCTCCAATATTTCATCCTTGCCTTCTTCAAGGCAGGGACAGTTTTTGGGAGCTTTAGAAAGGTCTCCGGACCTGCAGGCAAAAGCAGCACATTGAGCACAGGTGTACATTTTTGTCGCCCCCTTTAGCTTGCATTTTTCAACCACAAATACGGCGGCGTGTTTTACGCCGCTTTGCAAGTTGTGATTTTAAAATACAAACTTTAAGTCTATCTCAAGATCCTCGAAAATAGAAACTCTTACTTTGTCATCCTGGGTATATAACTCAGGTCGACCGTATCTTTTGTCTTCCTGTATAACAAACACACTCAAGATTTTACTTTCCGGTTCCACTATCCAGTATTCCTTCACCCCGTATTTTTCGTAAAGGTTAAACTTGTGGAGCTTATCCTTCTGTGCGGTCGAAGGCGAGGTTATCTCCACTATTAAATCGGGCGCCCCCTTACACCCCTTCTCATCAAGCTTGGACTCATCGCACACAACTACTATATCGGGCTGAACCACAGTCTTTATCTCTTTCTCGTCCTTTTCATCTCCATCCGGAAACCTCACATCAAAAGGTGACATATAGACTTCGCAAGATTTATCCTTTAGATAATCGAAGAATTGATAAAAAAGCTGCCCTAGGATCTTTTGATGGGTTCTAGAAGGGGACGTCATCAGGTAAACCCGGCCATAAATCAATTCTATCCTCTCATTTTCCGGCCAGGCTAAATAATCCGCATAAGTATAAATTTTATCTTCTTTCGGCAGGGGCATTCTTCCACCTTACTTTCTAAAAGATTATCTTTTCGCTCTTGCTAACTTTTGCAACAAAATTGGTTACTTTTTTCCTAAAATAATCTTGAATGCAAGACCTCAACGCGTTAATCGATCGTTGCCACAGGAATATCTAATTTCTTAGCTGCATCTAAAATAGCATTCTTTTATTTCTATCGAATGCCTGACCTTATGATGCAAATCATCAATAGGATAATTCAGAAGAATATGATATTTCCGACGTGCTTACTGGATTTTTCTAATTTTTATGACCTCCTCCCTTTCACCTTCATTTATAGATAGTATATCATAAATTCATATATCATAAATTCATAATGCATGCAATTTGCATTATGCAAATAAACTTCATTTTACCTTATCTATGTTAGCAATAAAAACTCCAAAATGGTTTAAAAACATGTTATACTATAATGTAGACATAATAATCTACAAAAGGAGGGCGTTAAGTATGAACAAGACCACTACTGTTAGAATCGATAAATCCACTTATGAGGTAATAAAAAAATTGTCACTAGAACTCAAAGAATCCATGCAAAGCATAATTGAAAAAGCCATAAAAGAATATAACAAAAAGATTCTATTAGAAAATACAGCAAAAGCTTTTGCTAACCTAAAATCTAATAAAGAGCTTTGGAAGGAAGAAATAGAAGAAAGAAATTTATGGGATAATACTTTGGAAGACCTGGAGGAATAAAGATGAATCCTAAAAGAGGTGAAATCTGGCTGGTAGATTTAAATCCTACACGTGGCCACGAACAACATGGTACTAGACCGGCAATTGTTATTTCAGTCGATGAATTCAATTCCTGTCCGGCAGATTTAGTAATTGTCGTCCCTATTACATCTAAAAATAAAAATATACCGCTTCATGTTGAAATACCTCCCAAAGAAGGTGGGCTTGACACATTATCGTATGCAAAACCGGAAGATATAAGGTCTATTTCAAAAGAAAGGTTAATTAAAAGAATTGGTATAATAACAAAAGAAAAATTAAATGAACTTGAAGAAAAAATAAGAATACTATTAGGATTGTAATTAAAGAAATAATGGCAATGTGTAATGAAACCCCCACCATCCGGAACATGAATCCATGCTTGAATGGACAGGAGGCTTTTTTGACCCTGAAGTGTTTTTTGCAAGAGGAAATTCCCCATTTTTGCAAAGATTTTTCCCTAGGCACCGGTGGGGAATTTTTATGTTAACTTAACTGCCTCATAAGTGATTGCCTCACCCGGTAGCTTTGGCCATCAAAGATCAACAGGTAACTGTGGTGTATTAGCCGGTCAATCATTGCTGCTGTCATCTGCTCGTCGTAGAAAATGCTCGCCCAGCGGCTGAATTCCAGGTTAGTGGTAATTACTACACTGCGGCGCTCATAGCAGTCAGAAATCACCTGAAACAGCAGCTGCGCCCCTTCACGGTCTAAAGGAACATAACCCCATTCGTCGCAGATCAGAAGATCCGCTTTGGAAAGCTGTTTCATTAACCCGGAAAGTTCACCTCCCTTCCTGGCTTCAACAAGCCGGTTTACCAGTGCTGCTGTGCGGAAAAACTTTACGTTGTAGCCTTTTTTACAGGCCTCCACTCCTATGGCCGTGGCAAGATGGGTTTTACCGGTCCCAACGTTGCCGTAAAGAATCAGGTTTTTCTTTTCTTCAAGAAATTTGCAATCTTTTAGGTCCTGTGGCGTAAGCCCCTGCGGGAGCTTAATTTCATCGAATATGTAATCGGCAAAGGTCTTTATAGTGTAAAAGCCTGCATTTTTCAAGAGTCTATCCTTTCGGTTTGCGTCTCTATGCTCCAGTTCTAGTCTTAGCAGCTTCAGAAGGTATTCTTCGTGGCTTTCAGCTTCGATCTTGTCGCAGTTTTCCACAAGATTTCGGCTAAGTTTTAATGCTTTACAACAGGCGGCGATTTCGTCCTTCAACATACATTAGCACCGCCTTTCAGAAAGGCTTTGTCATAGTCCTCAGCATTGAAGCGGAATGGAGTAAGTTCAGGCACCCCTTCCGGAATTTTCACCGGCTCCAATTGTGGAGTTATACTCGTTATCCTGTTATGGATGGCTACGAGGCTGTCTAAATCCTGCATCCCGTAAAGGAGAGCTTCGGCTACAGCCTTCACGGCCTGTTCAAAGCGTATCTCATGGACTGTTTTTTACCAGCATACGATTATTGGCGTATTTTGTAGTTGTCAAGTATATATGCTTTTCACCGTTTAAGCTATATTTTGGGAGGCTGGTTTTGACCGTTATGGAATAGGCCACTTCGTAAGAGATGGTAGGAGCTTGATCGGAACTTTACGGTCATTGAAAAATTCGGCGTGTATCCCATCCTTCCTGTAATGTTTCCGGTACATGTCCTGGTCGCAAAGGTATAAAAGTTCTCAGTTGAAATCCTCCAGGTTATCAAACTTGGGATTGGGACCAATAAACTGCGTTGGTGGTATCCGACTTTATTTTCCACATTAATTAATATATACTTCTTTTTCCCTCTTAGTAACGTAGTCTGCCAATATGCGGTAAGACCAGTTAAACTGTCCTTAATATTGTTCACAAAGACTGTCTTAAATCCTTACTGCGTTTACGGTACACCCCTGCTTTATTGGTTTTTTATCGACAAGTTAAAAATAAGCCTTTTAGTTCATTTTACTGAATAAAAAATTCTCCATACCAATAATAAACTCTTACACAAGGATAGCCATATATTTATATTAGAAATACCAGAAGATGCTACCCATAAAAAAACAGTTTTTTGCGTCTTCCAGAGTCTTTGGATTCCAGGAATTTTTTGAACCATGATAAGGAATGAAACATAAACTTGTTGCTGAAAGTTCATTTTTTATATGTGTCCTACATTATGAAAATAAAACTGACATAGTAAATTCTCATCGAGCAATTTTTATACTCCCTAAACGTTAGTTTTTGGTCAAACAACATAAATCAGGTGTTACGCTATGATTAAACTATTTTTTAGTGTATCATTAATTTTATGTAACTCAAATCATATTTTTATGAAATTTATTTACAGATGCATTCATTAGAGCACGGTATCCATTTTCCTTTTATTGCTATAAATCTAACTGGTTGTTTTTGCCGCCTTGATCCACGACAGATTGTACAAAAACGCCTTCCAGGTGCTTTTAAAAATGATTGCCCCGGTCTCTTTTTTGATTGCGCATCACTCCTTACCCATATCAAAGAATTTTCGTAAGGACTTACCGCACTAACTACGTGTTTATATGCATATGCATTATCTTCTGATCCATGATGCGGTGCCGTAATAATCGCATTTTTTAGATCCAAATTTCGTAGATCAATACCTTTCAAATCTGACTCTGCAGTTAAGAGAACCCCTGGATGTTCATCTGTTGATCGGATAAAAAAGACTAAACTTTCGCGGTTGGATGTAGTTAGTGCTAAAAAATCGAGCAATTTTTCTTTTTCACAAGGTTTTATTCGAACAACCTCTCTTGCATTCAGCGGACAAATAATTTCATGATAATTACATGAAGATCTTGAAGAATTTTGACAGAACTCAAACCATCTAATAGGGATACCTCGATGATACGCTGCTTCAGCAATCTTACGAATTCGTTTACCAGCTTCTATAGCTTGCCATAATAGTTCTTTTTGCCAATCTAATAGTTCCCAAAATAATACCCAATTCGATATCTGCCATTTGAGTCCTTCCAAATTTGGCCATGTTTCTTCAAATTCTAAGTTGGAATGCCATTCCTCAGATCCCCTTTCCTTAAAAGGCATATAACTATCTTCATCTATATCCTCAAATTGACTAGACTTTTCCATTGCAATTAAGTCCCCATAAGCTTCGATTATTGATTTCCTAAGCTTAGGTTCATTATATAAAAAAAAGCTTTTTCTTTCCATTATCCAAGTAGACTGTTTATAAAGTTCTTTTATAAATTCCTCAAAAGGTCTTTCTAGATGAGGCAAAACAGCCGCCCAATGACTAGGCAGCCAAATTTCGCCACAACCTAATCCAGATTCGATAAAGCCTAAAACTCCATTTGCATGATCAGCATCATTATGAGTGCATATCAAAATATCGACACTCTCTCTTTTTATATATCTTTTAAAGATGTAATTAATGAATTCAGAAGAGTTGCCACCATCTACGAGAATTGAAATATACTGTGTTTTAAAGAAGAAAGCATCTCCTTGACGCACAGGTAATGCAATAAAACGCGGATAACAATCCTTCATTCTTTTCACCTCTTAAAAAGGAAGCTAATAAAAATAAAAACTTTTTAGAAATTTAATTTCACAACAACTCAAATATTACATAGGTAAGACGATAAAAACGAGGATCGTCAGTATTCCCTTAAGGAATTGAGTTTTATTAATACTCTATCATACTCCCACAATATTCAAAAGCCCCGGTAACCCGGGGCTATTTCAAATTACTTGAAAATATTAACTTCTAATTACCCCAAAAGCTTAAGCACCGACTGCGGTACCATATTAGCCTGTGCAAGCATTGCAGTTGCTGCCTGGCTTAGAATGTTCAGTTTGGTAAATTCCATCATCTCTTTTGCCATATCCACGTCGCGGATACGGGACTCGGCAGCGGTCAGGTTTTCTGCTGCATTTTCTAGATTATTAATAGTGTGTTCTAGACGATTCTGGACAGCACCAAGTGCAGATCTCTGAGATGAAACTTTATTAATTGCAGCATCAATCGTAGAAAGTGCGCTGTTTATATCTGTAGAACTACTAAAACCAGTCACATCAATTGAACTGACACTTAAGCCGTCTGCATCCATCGCGCTAATAGACAATTCTAACTGCTGATTCTCATTTGCACCTATTTGGAAAACTAAAGCAGATGACTCAAATGAACCGCTTAAGAGTACTTTCCCGTTAAATTCGGTGCGTTGAGCAATACCGTCAATTTCCTCTATCAGAGCATCAATTTCATCCTGAATAGCTTGTAAATCTTCAGTTTCATACGTACCAAGATTGCCCGCTTGAACAACCAGTTCGCGCATGCGCTGCAATATCGCATGAGTTTCGGTTAATGCCCCTTCGGCTGTTTGAATTAACGAAATACCATCTTGGGCATTTCGAGAAGCTTGGTTCAAACCGCGAATTTGAGCCCTCATCTTTTCAGAAATTGCAAGACCTGCAGCGTCATCTCCAGCTCTATTGATCCTGAGACCTGAAGACAATTTTTCCAACGACTTCTGAAGAGATGTATTGTTAATCGTGAGCTGCCTATAAGCATTAAGTGCGCTTATGTTGTGGTTAATCCTCATAAATCTCTTCCTCCCTGATTTCATTCTCCCGCTTCCCTGCGGGGATTATTTTTTCGGCCGGCCGGACCGAATTTTGTTTTCGTTCCTTTTATCGACTCGTTTTTTCATAATCTTAACTTCAATAAATGCGTTTTAGGACTTGTTATCTGCTATTTTTTAGTTTTTAACCCATATTTCTTTGGTTTTTGTCTAATTTTAAACTA
The DNA here is from genome assembly GCF_900142995.1 of Caldanaerovirga acetigignens. Classification (NCBI taxonomy): domain Bacteria; kingdom Bacillati; phylum Bacillota; class Clostridia; order Thermosediminibacterales; family Thermosediminibacteraceae; genus Caldanaerovirga; species Caldanaerovirga acetigignens. The sequence goes on from NZ_FRCR01000004.1 coordinate 156,500, forward strand.
TTTTCTATCCTATTTACCATCTTGCTTTAACACTATATTCCGGTTATCGAATCTGACATTGCTAAGTCTTAAAATCTCAATTCTTAAATCAAACATTCGCTAAACGAGTCATACTAACTCTTCTAGGTCAATTTCCGGATAAATCTCTTTAATCGATTTCTTTACCCCTTCAGCTTCATCATTTCGTCCCATATTCTTATATATCTTATACATCAACGTGTAATTATCGACATCTCTTCTGTCCAGGTTGAATGCCCTAGCAGCAAAGATAAGAGCATCATCAAATAAGTTTTGTTCTAGCGCTCTTTCGGCGAGGAATCTATAGATATGAGGATCTTCGGCATAAAGATCCGCCGCCTTTATATACGCTGTTATTGCGGGTTCATAAAAACTTTTGCTTTCCATCATTCGTCCGTACCTTACGTAATCCTCTCTGGTAAATAGCGGCGTATATAGCTTCAAAATCTCATTAAATAAATCGAATTCACCAAAACTAATTAGTTTCTCAAGAAGACCAAAGTAGCTGTCTTTAACTTCGTCATAAGCTGCTTTAAATTCTCCAAAAATAGTAAGGAAAAGCTTCTTATCTGCTGAATCTTCGAGTTCCCATAGAGCTTTTTTCGCATTTTCAATATCGTTCATAACCAAACAACACAATATCTTATGATAAATCGAATCATTTTTAGCTTTTTCGTGCTCTGATTCGAAGAATTCCATTGCCCTATTATAATCTTTCAACCCCAGATACACTATCCCCTTCAATGTATTTAGACCCGCTATATCCATTTTTATCTCATCTAAATATTCCTTAGCAACATCAAATCTTCCTACATTCATGTAGAGCTTTGCTAGTATTGCAAAGTTGTAAGGGTTTTTCTGGTCTACGTATTTATTAAAAAATCCTTTTACACTCTCCGGCTTCTCGTTGCGGACAAATATATCGAATAGCTTAATAAAAACATCTCGATAATTTGGATAGGTCTTCAAGATCTCTATATACTCCCTTACCGCATCGTGAAGCTTGCCAAGCCTTTCATAGCAATATGCAATCATGTGCCTAGCTCTATAACTGCCTGTCCCACCCATCGTAACGTGTAGACCTTGGTATTCCCCCATTTCAATGCATTCTTTGAACATTTCGATAGCTTTTTTATACCTTTTTTGTTCAATGTAAAGCATTCCTTCGAGGAATTTGAAATCAGGTATGTCCTGGTAATAAGCTTTCGCATCATTTATTAATTTTAATGCTGTATCGTAGTCTTTAAGAATTGTATAAGTCTGTATCAAATACCTCAAAAGCCTGGGAGCAGAAAATGAATTCAAATCTATTCCCTTTACAGCAGTAATCAAGTGCTTCAATGCTTTTTTATAGTCGCCAGCATTATAATATTCTACTCCTAGGTTCCCATGTTGAAATTTGTCTTCGGGATGCTTCATTAGATACTGTAGAAGCATATTTATATACCTTTTGGTCTTATTTTTTTCGGCTCGTACTTCGCTGAGATAGCCGTAATGAAGGATCGTCACATCCGCATTTTTAAATATAGGGGGGCGGTTTTCTTCTACATTTCTCAAATTTTCGTGTATCGGATATATGTATTTTAGCTTGCCGTTATTCCTGAATAGCCTAAAGTTGTAATGTACTTCGGTAAGGTTGTTTGAAACGCTCGCTCCACCGTAGTTTACTATTTTGAACATGTACGCTTCCACAGTATCGTCATTGAGAAGCGGCTGTATTTTTCCTACATCCTCCTTTTTAATCTCCTCATCAGCATCAAGGAACAATATCCAATCCGACGTAGCGTTCTCGATTGCAATATTTCTTGCCTTGCTGTAATCATCTTCCCATTTCGCATGGATAACCTTTGCGCCGAGGCTTTGTGCGATTTCCACCGTTTTATCTTTAGAACCCGTATCCACGACCACTATTTCGTCTACGATGTCCTTGACGCTGTTTATGCAGCGCGCTATGTTTTTTTCTTCGTCCTTTGTGATGAGGCAAAGAGAAAGAGTAATTTTCCCCTTTTTACCAAAATTTCTTACATCGTAATTTCCAATTAAAAGAGAAAAATATGTCACCATGTTTTTAATCTCTTCGTTTTCAATATGCGTTAGTATTTCGCTGAATTTTTTAATAAAATATATTCCTCGAAAAGTTATGGTCACCGGATAATGTTTTTGCGCCAGTTCGAAGGCTTCTTTCAGGTCATTTAGCGCATAATCGAACAATCTTCTTTTTGCCATTGCATAGGCTCTTTCAATTAAAGCGGAAACCCTCAAACCGCTATTGCAGTTTTCTTCTTTTAATTCGGGAAAAATCTCGGAAAGCGGTATCTCGTTATAAACTTTTTCAAAGATAATTCTTTCATATTCCATAGTAACTTCGGCAATCTTTTCTACCGGAATAGGATTTTCTTTAGAACCTCTCACCTTATTGTGCTGCCTGTACGTGACAGTAGGCAAAAATATTTTCTCAACATTGCATTGATTTTTTACAAGCCTTATCCACATATCATAATCTTGAGCTCTTATTAATCGTTCGTCATATTTTCCAGTTTTTAAAAAGGCTTCTTTTTTGACCAAAACCGTACTTCCGTGAAAAATGCATCCGTGCAGCAAGCTTTTCAATAGGTCATTCTGCTCAATTTCTGAAGGCTCCCATACGAGTAGAGGAATTGTATTACTTGAATCCGTGTAAATCGACGAAGTATGTATCAAATCTAAATGGGGTTTTCTGATAAGATGCCTCATCTGCACTTCCAATTTGCGCGGTAATGCCGTATCGTCATCATCAAAAATCCAGATATAATCACCTGTCGCAAACTCTAAAGCTGTGTTAATAGCACAGGGTTTGCCTTTATTTTCTTGAGATATGTATTTTATCTGTCCTCTTTCTATATACGGCTTTAATTTTTCGTAAGTTTTATCGGTAGAACCGTCATTTACCACTATTATTTCGAAATTTTTATAGGTTTGGTTCAATATGCTGTCGATGGATTCCTGGATGTACTTTTCACCATTATATGTTGGCAATATGATAGAAACCTTCCCCGCGTCCTTTAAATCTTCAAGAGGATGAGGCGGTAAAAAATATTTTGCTAAGTCTTCACCCTTTTTTTCTTTAATGTCCTCTTTATTATTAAACCAACACAATATCCACTCATCGGGCACTCTATCATCCCAATTTATATCGTCCTCATTTACTCCTATTTCGCTTAATAGTTCTTTCAATACATCTAAATTGAAAATGTGCAAATAATCAGGCGAAAGAATTCTATAGCCATTGGGCACACTTACAATAATTTTTCCTCCACTTTTACAAAGGCGCTTAGCCTCCATTAAAACTTTTAGTGGATCTTTTACATGTTCTAGCACTTCCGCTAAAACAACTGTATCAAAAGAACTATCCGGTATAGGAATGTCATTTGTATTTGCATCAATTACATCAAAAAAGCAGTCGCTTAAACCAAAATGCCAAACCTTAAATCTTGCTATTTCAACAGCTACAGGGTCTATATCTATACCAAATACTCTGTTGCCATACATTGAAATATAAGATGATAAGTCTCCACTGCCACAACCAATCTCAAGAACATCACCAGTACATAGAGACGCTACAACAGTAAATTTTTTCTTCTCACTTTGACTCCGATTACGCCTATAGTTCATCCATTTAGAATGATATTTATAATCAATAATTGCCTGTAAAATACATGGTGAGACGATAATTTCCCCACTATCTCCAGATAACCTCATATATTCACTCAAATATAGCTTAGAAACTTCAAAGTTTCCCACAGCTACGTTTAATAATGCAAGATTAAGAAAATCTTTAGGAGTATTCTCCAACTTCAATTTTTGTAGCTTTTTTACTAATTTGTCTATCAATTTCTTCACCTCATTAATCCGTATATTAAGAGTAATTTTATGATTTATGTGCTATGGTAATCATTACTTTTGAAGTATTTGAAATCCCACATACTAAGGAATTTCCGTCAATTGAATAGTAATCAATATTCTTAAAATACTTTCTTAATATATTATCAAATTCAAAAACATCATATTCTTTTACATGAAATGGATTGTTAATATTTTTTCTATTCACCCTATTAGGTGTAGAAATTACAAATTTTCCATTAGGAACTAAAACTCTATATGCTTCGTTAATATATTTTTCAACAAGTTCTAATTTTATATGTTCAAGTGTTTCATATGATACATAAATATCAAACGTCTGATCATCGTATGGTAATTCGGTTACATCGCCATTAACCCAAGCTATATTATCAATATTATAAGCCTTCATTCCGAACTCGATACTATCACTAGCTATATCTAAAGCATCAACTTTATCACATAAACCCGACAAATAAGCAGCTCCATATCCAAAACCACAACCCGCATCTAATATATGATGTGTTTTTCTTGCAAACATACCAACAAGCTTATACCTTAAAATTACATTCAAAAATCCTAAAAAGGACATAAATCTTGTCCCTGGTATCCCTCTCTCCCAATTATAAGTCAATTCTTTGGTTTCTATATCTTTCATAATTCTTTCATTATAAACAAATCCATATATAAATGAATTTTTAACGTTTTTCATTTCTTTTGCTATTATTTTCTTTACTATAGAATCGATTTCATATAACCTTTCAGATTTCCATATATATTCTGGGTAAATTATTTTATTGTTTTTAATATCAAATACTATTCCTGTTAAAACTAAATTACTGCATAAATTTTCTAAAACGAATTCTAAAAGGAAATGTTCATTAGTTAACATTTCTATCTTGCCTATAGATACGGTTGCATTTGAAAAATCAAATTTATCGATCAAAACTACAATAGGTAATGAAAAGTCATTAACTAACTCTAAAGCATCATTTATGGTTTCTACTTTAATTAATTCTTCTTTTTTCTTCAAAATTACAAAATCACAATATGATAAATCTTTATACTTTTGCTTTACGATTTTATAAATCGCGTAGTCTCCGTATCTATTTAAATAATCAGCTAAATTCCTATATTTCATATGTGGCGGAAAGTTTATATTAGGTTGCTCAATAATTGTATATAAAACTACAAATTTCGGAGACAACGAAAATATATCATCTAACGTTTTTACAAAATCATCTTCATCAATGATATGATATAAAACATCAAGACAAACAACTAAATCGGGATTTCTTATATTTAACTTAAATTGTCCAGGAGAATATACTAGAAACTTTTTTGAGTGATCACCCTTAAATTTATTCTTACAAATTTCTATTGCTGTTTGAGAAACATCTAAACCAATATAATTAGTATAATTCATGTAAGAAAGTTGATTGCCATCTCCACATCCAAATTCAACAACTGTATTTATATCATTTTCTTTAATTAAATTATTAATAATTTCTGCTTTAAATTCTGCTAGTTTACCGTACGAGCCCGCTCCCGAATTTCCTCCCGATAAATATCTTTGCTCCCAATATTTCTTATAATCAAATTTTTTTTTAGGTAACACTGCTAATATTTTTTTTATTTCTTCAAGTTGTTTATCTAAAGAATATCTCTTTACAATGTTTCTATATTTTATAGATTCATAATTACCTGAAACAATTTTTTCAACTGCCTCATCTATTGTGTTAAAAATAAATTCTTCTGCATAAAATTCCTTAGCTCCATAAAAATTATGTATTATCGGTTTTATCCCTTTTGCCATCGCTTCCACAATATTATACCCAAAACTCTCATGTATACTAGTTGACAATAAATAATTTTTATCTTCTAACCACTCATCGATATCATCTACCCAACCATAAAATATCACATTGTTTTCAAGCCCCATCTCATTTACCATATATTTCAAGTAGAGCTCCAGAAGCAGCTCTTCAAATTTTCCAGCTATATGAAGTTTGTAATCTTTATTAATTTTTACCAGTCTATCTATGATTTGTAAAGCTAAAACAATATTTTTTCTTGAATTTAAAAGTGCAACCCAGGCAATGTTAAATCCAGGATTCCTCCTTTTATAATCAATATTGTCTATTTTTATCCCATTATATATTACCTCTATTTTGTCCTTAATTTCGTTAAATTTCTCTTTATGATATATTTCTAACACATCTTTCATTGAATTTGCTACTAAAATTAACTTATCAACAACATCCCATTTTATTCTTTCAATCAAATTGGTAAAAGCTTCATATCTATGTAATCTTACAAGCACCTTCTTTTCGATAATAGCTGGATAATTCGTACCCAAAATCGCAGCCTCATCTGCCCACTCAAACCAAACAATATCTGCCCAATTTATCGCTTCATATATCTCTTTATCAGTTTTAACTGTAAATTTTCTTACCCAATAATCTTGCGATAAATTTTCTATTATATCATTTATGAACTTATCACCACCAGCAATGCAAATAAAAGCTAACCTAGTTTTTTTAATGGATGTTTGAATCTTTTCTTTTAATAATTGAAATTTAACTTTTAAATCACTTATCAATTTATCAGGAACATTCTTAAGTGCAAGTTCTATATGTCTTAAAGCTTTCTTAAAATTACCCTCAAACACATACAAATCCGAAAGTATATCGTTTATTTCCCAAGAATTCGGATCTATACTAAAATACAACTCCGCATACTCTTTAACCTTATTCCAATTCTTCATTTGATAGTATATTATCGACAGATTAAAAAGGGCATCAGGATTATTAGGATATTTCTTCATCATCTCTTTCAAAACACTAATTGCTTTGTTTCTCTTATCTAAATTATAATGGGACAAAGCTAACATTAAATAGTCATTCTGCGTAACAGGTGCATTGTTCGAAAAGTAATCAATTATTTCCTCATACTTTCCAGAATTAAACACATCTTGGAGCATAAAAAACACCTCTATATCGTTTATTTTAAATCTCTATTCTCTCTAATATTTTTTTCTATTTCCTCAAAAGCCTTTAATGACAAATCAAAGGCCGCCTTATTTTCGCCTTTTATTTCTTCTATCAGCTCTGTCCTTAAGATTTTTACGCCCTTCGGAGCTTTTATGCCGAGCTTTACCCTCTCCCCGTCCACCTCAATGACGATTATCTCCACCTCATCGCCTATTAAAAGCTTTTCTCCTTTCTTTCTAGAAAGGACGAGCATTTTCAAGTCTCCTTTTTTTGGAAAATCGTGACAGGATGCTTTATCATGTATTCCGGGTTTTCGGCGATGAGCTGGGCTCCTAATCGCTCGAGGGAATTGAGTACTATTGGGCCTTTGAGGTTTACCGTCGTCCTTTCCACTTCCTGAGGGACGCTAAGGACGCAGAGCACCACAGCATCTTCTATTGAATTTAGCTTTAGCTTTTTAAGGTCGCTTTCACAAAGCGAAGGGGCATAATCGGGGAAGAATTTTACGGGGTCTATTACGGGCAGGGCAAAGCCATCTTCATCCACCGACTGAAGCCACTTTATAACATCGCTTCCTGGGTGGTCTATGAGTACGAATCTTTTTAGATCCTCAAAGCCTATTATGCCGTTTGGGAAGTTTATTATCTTTTCTTCCTCCACTTCGACCTCACTGAAAAATTTCGTTTTTATCTTCATTACTTTTTCCTCCGGTTTTTTGGTTTATTCTCCGATATACTTTTTCGCACAATTTTTTAGCTCTCTTAATAAATCCACGTAAAAAGACTTTATCCTGTTGTAAATCGCCCGGGCTTCCTTTTCATCGTAAATATAAGAGGTCTTGTTCCTATCAACCAGCATCTCAATCCACGCTTCTCCATCAGCTATTATCCCTGCCTTGAAACCTTCTTTTATTGTGCTTCTCGGGCTTTTCACTTCAATTCCTTCATATTCGAGGATATCCTTTATGAGCTTCCACGCAAGTTCGAATGTAAACTCGAACCTCTGGAAGACTCCGTCCATGATTATCTCGCTTGGAGGTTCAATATTCACACCTTCTTTCAGCCTCTTTAAGGCATTTACGAAATCTTTAAACCTTTCAATTATCCTTTTTTTCATAAATTAGAACCCCATCTCTAATTATTTTTTCTTTCAACGAATCTTTTTTCAATTTTTCAAAATGGACTACATCAAAGGAGAGTGCAGTATCTATTTCATTTATCTCATCCACCATAAGGTTAAATTCTCTTTCCGATATATCTCTCGAAAAAACGGCCAAATCCACATCCGACGTTTTTTTGAAATCTCCCCTTGCCCTTGAGCCGAAAAGGAGAACTTTTTGCACCGGGTATTTTTCAAAAATACGCCGCAGTTCATTTAGTATCTTTTCGTTAATATGGATACCCTTTCCTTTACTGTCCTGATTATTAGAAAGCATCAAGATACCACCCTAGTATAGCTTACCATATTTATCCAATATTTAAACCCTGACATCGGTATGCTCTCCTATTTTCACGGCGGTTATCTTTATGTAAGGAGGTTTCTCAAGATAAGGCCTTACCCTTGCGTATTCGTAAGATATGTCAACGGGAAAAGGCTTTACGCTCACATCTACGTAGCCCTCCTTCAGGCTTACATCCACCTTTCCTTCGCTGAAGTGAATCTCCGGCGGGGTTTTGGGGATCAAATCCACATTGAAGTCCTTTTCGGGGAATGCGTTTTGCTCCGCAATGTCTGCTATAGAAATCCTTTTCTCGATGGCACCGAGGGCATCGCCTTCCTGCACTATCTTTTCCACTGCCTGCCAGGTTAAATCCTTTGCCTCGTAATACCACTTTGTCGCGAGGGTAGGCATGTCGGCAAGGCCTATTTCGGAAAAAGGGGCTTCAAGGTCTATTTTTTCTATCCTCGGGTGCTCGACCTTAACTTCTAGCTCAGGAGCTTTTTTCTCAAGGTCGAAGCCTCCGGCAATGTCATTTTTTATCTCCATATTCCCTCTTTTATACTCTATGCCGAGCCTTCCGAAAGAAAATTGGACGTCCAGAGCGTAAAGTTGCATCAGATTTCCACCTTCCGCAAACATGGACTAAAATAAGTATTACTGTCTAAAAATCGCAAAGCGAACAATACCTGTTATAAAGCACGAAAGCAATAATAAAACGTAAAGAAACTTTTGAGACAAAAATCGGCCTTAAATTTAGGCCGCCTATAAATAACGCCACTTTTTATATTCGGTGCCAATTATAAAATAACAAATAGCGAAAACACTATGACAAAACCTACCTCAAAAAATCCACCAATGTAGGCTGGATTATCCTCGCGCCCACCGCAAGGGATGCCCTATAGACGTTTTCCTCCATCTTCAGGTCCATTATTACCTGAGCTATATCAATGTCTTCGGTCTTCGAAAGCAGGGCCGTGTAGTCTATTCGGTTGTTTTCTATCCTGGTTTTGGTGGCTTCCAGGCGGTTTATCTTTGCCCCGACTTGGGAACGAAATTTTAAAAGTATATTTATGGCATCGTCCAAACCTGAAAGCCTCGAGGAAAGCGAGGCCGGGTCGTTATTTTGGAGGTCTTTTTCAATGCTCTCCACTACTTCGAATATGCTGCCAAAAACTTCATCGCCGTACAGTGCAACGTCCATGGTGTTAAGCCTTCCCAGGTTGTACGAATTTTTCCTTTCGGCGTAAAGGCTTAAAACTACAGTGCCGTCGCCTTTCAACGGGAAGTTTTTGAAATTGAGGAAGAAATTCCGAGAGGCATCCGGATTCCCGAGGTCATCCACCCCGGATATTTCCTGTCCATCTTCGTCGACGTTGACTCCTGAAGCCCTTGCAATTGTATTCTCACCCTCATCTTTTATTTCAATATCTGCAGTCATATTTGTATCGTCGAAGTTCGAAATTATTATCGTATACTTACCAAAACCGATACTTTCTCCCAGCTTTGCCACATCCACCGACGCCGCTTTAAAGCCGGTTTGCCCGCTTCCTCCTTGGCCAGTGTCGGACAGCACTTCCACCTTAGTGAGGTATGAGAAAGCCGGATTTGCAACTATCTTTCCGCTTGCATCGTAGGAAAAAGGCCTGATGTCGGTCCGGTATCCGCCAAAGAGGTACTTGTTATTATAAGATGCGTTGGCTTCCTGCAATATCTGCTCCTTGAGCTGGGTTATCTCATCTAGAATGGCTTTTCTATCGCTTTCCGTCAGGGTACCGTTGGCACCGTACACAACCAGCTCCCTTATCCTCTGGAGGATTTCGCCTGTATTCTGCAGGGCCGTTTCGGTATTCTGAAGCCACGTTACAGCATCGTCCACGTTCTTGGCATACTGGTCTATAGAAAGGAGGGTATTCCTGAGGCGCATGGCAAGCACTGCAGAAACAGGGTCGTCGGAAGGAAGCCTCACCCTCTTTCCGGAGGAAAGCTGGTCCTGCTTTTCGCCTAGCCTTCTCAAGTTGTTCGAAAGGTTCCTCATGAAGGCTTCAGCGAGCATATTCTGGGTTATCCTCATCTACTCATCCCTACCTTCCTACTACTCCCATGCGGTTTATGATGATTTCCAGCATCTCGTCCAGGGCCGTCACCATCCTCGCGGCGGCGTTATATGCGTGCTGGTACATTATCATCTTTGTCATTTCTTCGTCGATGGAGACGGAGGAAATTTCCTTTCTCCTTTCGCCGAGCTGGCTTACCATGTATTCCTGGGCTTCGGCCATTCTTGCAGCTTCCTGGGAATCTATGCCTATTTTCGAAATCAGTGCGCCGTAGTAGTCGTCGATGGTGCCGTTTAGTCTTTCCAGATACGCATACCTAAGATCAGCGAGCTTCAAGGCATTCCGGTTGTCCCCCGGAATACCTGTTGAAGTCTCCGCTGCAGCTATCATCCTTACATCGTTTAATATGTCCGGACTTACGAACATGAGGGAGCCGTCATCGCTTTGGCTCAACATGAAAAATTCCCGTCCCGGCTCGCCGTAGAGGTCGTAGCCCTCTTTGTGGATTTCGTTGAAGTTCTGGACGAAAACTTCAGCAAAGGTCCTGAGGCTTTCGAAATACCCCGATACTTTCTCCCTCAAGTCCAAAAGTCCCTTTAGTTCTCCGGACTTCATCGAAAGCGGCAGGTTGTAGTCCTTCCAGATGGGCCTATCATCGGGATTTGCCGCATCAAAAGTTACGGGAGAAGTCTCGCTGCCCTTTACCAGGATGGCCCCTCCTACGTTAACAGTAAAAATACCGTTTTCGTCCTCGTATGTCTTGATATCCACGATTTTCGAAAGCTGGTCGAGCAAAAGGTCACGCTTATCCCTGAGGTCGGATGCGGTCACGCCTTTTATCTCAAGCTGCTGGATTTCGGAATTCAAGGCAGCAATCTGCCTTGCAAGGGTGTTTATTTCATTTACCTTCACCGATATCTTAAAGTTCACATCATCGATAATTTCACTTAATTGTATTGCCGTGTGGTTTACCGTATCTGCCAGGGTCACCGCCCGTTCTTTCACCGTCTCCCTTATTTCTATGGCCTCAGGATTTTTCGAAAGCTCTTCAAGAGCTTGCCAGAATTGGGTGAGCACCGATGATACGCCTATATCGGAGGGCTCGTTGAAAACCGCCTCTACCTGCCGCAGGATGTCGGCCTGCACCGACCACTGGCCCAGGGAGGAGTTTTCGTCCCTGTACTGCATGTCGGCAAAGTCGTCCCTTATCCTCACTATATCGGCCACTTTCACGCCGGTGCCGGGCTGGAAAACTCCGACTCCCGTGGAAATCATACCGTAGGGCTTCATAAAAGTAGCTTCCATCACCGGTCTCTGGCGGGAGTAACCAGGAGTGTTTGCATTGGCAACGTTATGAGACACATTTTCAAGGGCCCTCTGCTGGGCAAAGAGTGCCCTCTTTGCTATTTCTATGCCAAAAAAGCTGGAATACAAAGTATCACCGCCTGTCTTATGCTTTTTTGTCAATTATATTCAATGTCTCATCTTCGGAAGTTCTGCCCCCCGCATCATAGCCCGCAGGTTTTTTAACCGCTGAAGTCATTAGTTCTATGGAAAAGTTAATGTATTCTAAAGCCCGCCTGATAAGCTTTTCGTTAATTTCATTCCGACGTTGGAGCTTTAAAAGGGTATCCTTCATTTTTACTACAATGCCTTCAAGCTCGCTTTTTTTATCCACTGGTAGGACGTCTTTCAGCTTTTCGGCCGTAACATTTTCGCCGCAAAGAGTCTCTGTGATTTTAACCCTTTCGCCTTCCATTTCCCCGAGTTTTAAAACCATTTCCTGTTCAACCCGGGTTATCTCTTCTAATGCCTTAACATCGCCTCTTATAAGCACATCGGTCTTTTTTTCGGAAAGTAAAAGGAGCTCCCCGTAGAGTTTCGCCTGTTTTTTTAAATTACCTATGAGTTCATCAGCAAAGCCGTTACACTTCATAAAAAGCCCCCGCTAAATCAATATTCCCTTAAGATAATCCTCCACTATCTTTTCAGCAATGAGCCTTCCTTCGACATCATACGTGCCTTTTTGTATCCTCTCTTTGAGCTCAGCCACCTTGTCCTGCCTTACTTCAGCCACCTTCGACGCGTATTCCAAGGCTTTCTTTATCTCAACGGCATCAGCAGAAAGGCTCACGCTGTCTTCCGGACGGCTTTCTCCCTTATCTTTCAGTTTTTTATTGGCACCCTTTGTAAAGTTTTCGTATACCTTAGCTATGCCCCCTAATCCAATCCTTTCGATGTTCATGTTTTTACCCCTTTCGCAAGCTTTCCTAATATTTTATCGAATCTATTACCCAGGAAATGAAAGGTAAAAAGGGCAAAAAAGCCCCTTTTTTCTCATAATATTTTGCATAATCTTTGATTTTCTTGGCATTTTATCTTGATTTTTCGTCCTGGTAGCGCGAAAGGTGGATTTTCCCCTTCATGTCCTCCCTTTGCTGCAAAGGTACTTTGGCCACGCCGAATTTTTTCTTCATTTCGTTCGCGCATTTGTCACACAACCTACCAGTGAGAATGGGGGCGCCGCACATCTCGCATTGAAGGATCATATTTACGTGTTCTTTCTTTAAAATAAGCCTGCCTTCCCTCAAAAACTCCAAGATCTTCTTGGGAGGGACTCCGGTCTTTTCGGAAACCTCTTCCATGGTGGCCCCAGGCACTTCATATAGATATTCCCTTACCTTTCGGAATTCCTCCTCCTCTTTGGCGGCGCACTCGGGGCAAAGGTTCCTCGTGACATAAACGAAGACCTTGCCGCATACCGGACAATTCCTGAGCTCCATCCTGCACACCTCCCAAAAATTAACCTCTTGCTGCGCAAAGGACGTAAACCCCGGCTGCCCCGGCAGAAAGCAGCACCTTCGAGCATTCGTCCGCCGTGCTGCCGGTGGTATATACGTCGTCAATTAAAAGGAGCGTTTTTCCATTTATCGCAAGGCCGTGTTTTACCGCAAAGGCTCCTGCCACGTTGACCTCTCTTAGGCCTTTCTCGAGGAGGCTCTGGTGTTCGGTGGGCCTTGTCCTGACAAGTCCCTTGAAAACAGGGATGCCAGTCCTTTGGCTTATTTCCTCGGCAAGCAAGAGGGACTGATTAAAGCCCCTTTCTCTTTCCCTTTCCGGGTGCAGGGGGACTGGGATCAAGTAATCAAAGGAAGGCCAGTTTTGATTTTTTAAAGTTCCGCACATTTTTTCGCCTATCAGTTCGCAAAGTCCGGACTTTCCCCGGTATTTGTAAAGGTGGATGATATCTTTTAAAACCCCTCTGTAAGGACCAAAAGCCCTAGCTTCCAAGAAGTGGCGGTTTTTCCCCCTGCAGTCTTCGCAAATCGTATTTTCCCGCTCTAAAGGCCTTCCGCATTTCAAACACAAAGGAGGGCTCAACGGTTCCATCCTTCCCTGGCAGATAGAGCATATCAAACTTTCGCCTCTTTTCAGCTTTGAGCCGCAAAGTATACAGTAGGGCTTTTCCGGGTAGAGGGCGTCTATGAAAAAGCCGGCGATTTTATTTATTCCACCAAGCAGCATAACTTTTTAGCCTTTCTAGCAAAACTTTCTATTTTTTGGTATAGTTCGACGTATGTTTATTTTTTTCCTGCTTTTTTCTAAAAAATAAAGCCCGCCCGGCAGGGCAGGCTACATCATTTCGGGGACGATGAGCCCGTAGTTTCCATCCTTTCTTCTGTACACCACGTTTATCTCGTCGGTTTCGGCGTTGGTGAAAACGAAGAAGTTGTGCCCGAGGAGGTTCATCTGAAGCACCGCTTCGTCAACATTCATGGGCTTTACAGCAAACCGCTTCACTTTTACTACCTTCAGTTCTTCATCTTCTGCCTGTTCATCGAGGGTAAGGCCGCTTTCCTTCTGAGATTCTCTGCGCAAGGCCTTGGTGAGCCTGGTCTTAAACTTTTCTATCTGCCTTTCTAACTTTTCCACCACCAGGTCAATGGAAGAATACATGTCCTGGGTTTCCTCTTCGCCCCTTAAGATTATGTCGTTCACCGGAATGGTAACTTCCACTATGTGCCTTCCCTTTTCAACGTGAAATGTCACCTGGGCCTCCAGGTTGTCGTTATTTAAGTAATTGAAATGCCTGCTCAATTTTCCGATTTTTTTCTCGGCGTATTCCCTCAGAGCCGGGGTTACCTCGATGTTTTTGCCGCTCACTGACACTTTCATAAGCAAGCTCCCCTTCTTTATTAATGTTGTGTGTCTACAATTATACCAATATTTGCCGACAAAATCCAGCCCGGGTTTTTTTATCCTACTTTGAAGCAGCTTCCTCCAATAAATTCACGGATTATCGAATTCGCGGGTATTTCCCGTTCGTCCTGGAGGGGCTCGAAGTGCTCGAGGAGCTTTAAAAGGTACCTCGCCGTCACGTGTTCGGGAAATTCCTCGCCTATTTTCTTCAAAAGTGGCTCTGCGTATTTCTTTAATACCGCAAATTCATAGACCAGAGCGGAGTTAAACATGACGTCGGCCTCTTCCTGAAAGGGGAAGACGTATTTTTTCGACCCCTTTTGCACAGAAGGCCACATAGCAATGGTCTTTAAGGCATCCGCCCCTCGGGTGCGGCTGTCCCGCACTATTCGCCTAAAAAGCCTTGTATGGGCAGTGGAAATATAGTTGTGGTTATCTATGGAAAGCTGGGTCAGGGCGCTCACGTAAATTTTGAACTTATCCTTTTTGGGGATGGCAAAGGTGAGATTTTCGTTTAACGCGTGGATGCCTTCTATGATGATGGGCTGGTCCTTTTCAATTTTTACGGGGTACTTGCGAAACTCCCTTTTGCCTGTGATGAAATCGTACTTTGGCAGGTATACCTCTTTCCCCTGTATCAAAGCCGCAAGCTGCCGGTTGAAAAGTTCGATGTCTATGGCCTCTAAAGCTTCAAAGTCGGGCTTTCCGTCCTCTCCCAAAGGCGTCTTTTCCCGGTCCACAAAATAGTCGTCCAGCGATATGGCAAGGGGCTTTGCCCCATTTACCATGAGGTGCACCATAAGCCTCTGGGCGAAAGTAGTCTTGCCGGAGGAAGACGGGCCTGCTATCAGTATTACCCTCAGCATATCCCTGTTTTCGCAAATCAAATCGGCGATTTGAGCTATCTTTTTTTCATGCAGGGCTTCCGCTATCCTAATTATTTCTCCCGCCCTTCCCGATGCTATATATTCGTTCAATGCACCGGCATCGGCTATCCCCAGTATGTGAGCCCAGCGCTCGGACTCCCGGAATACTTTGAAAAGTTTGGGCTGTTCGTCAAAGGGCGGGATCTCCAGCGGAGCCTCCGGCTCCGGGTGCTGCAGGATGACGCCGGGAAGGTAAAACTTAAGTGCAAACCACCGCACGTATCCGGTAGAGGGGAGCAAAATCCCTGCAAAGTAGTCCATCAATCCGTCAAGCTCGTATACGTCAATGTGGTCTTCCTTTACGTGCTTGAGCAGCCTTACCTTGTCGTCCCAACCTATTTTTTTGAAATATACCGCCGCCTCTTCGGTCGGGATCTTTTTTTTGATTATGGGAAGGTCCCTTTCCACGAGTTCCCGCATCCTCATTTCTACAGCCTTAACGTCGTCTGAGTCAATCGGTTCTTTCCACTGGATTTCAGAGTAGATTCCGTTTCCTATGGAGTGTTCCACCATAACCCTGCAGCCGGGGAGGACGTCGCTCGCCGCCTTTATGAAAATGAAAGCTAGGGTCCTTACGTATATCCTCATGCCGGTTTCGCTGGAAAGGTCGAGAAATTCTACGTCAGCATCATCTTCTATGACGTGGTTGAGGTCGTAGACGCGGTTTCTTAACACTGCTGCAACCGCCGGAGAAGAAAAGGAATCCTTTACTCCTTCGGCGATTTCGCGCAAAGTTACGGGGCTTTCGTAAGTCCTTTCACCGATGCCCTTTATATAAACCTTCAATGCGTTTCCACCTCCCGAAAGCGCAAAATCCTACCTGCTCGCGCCACCGCCGCCGCTGGAGCCTCCTCCGAATCCCCCTCTACCGCTAAATCCACCGCCGCCGAAGCCGCCACCGAATCCGCCAAATCCTCCACCGAAAAATCCGCCGCCGAAGGGACCGCGGAAGGGGCCGAATCCTCCTCCAGGCGGCCTCCTCCAGATACCCGGCCACAGACCGGATAAGATTATTATCCACGTAACGATGAAGAACATTATGGCGAGTATCAATTCCAGCGGAATTCCCTCTTCGCCGGAGTAAGCGGA
The DNA here is from genome assembly GCF_900142995.1 of Caldanaerovirga acetigignens. NCBI lineage: Bacteria > Bacillati > Bacillota > Clostridia > Thermosediminibacterales > Thermosediminibacteraceae > Caldanaerovirga > Caldanaerovirga acetigignens. The sequence goes on from NZ_FRCR01000004.1 coordinate 173,097, forward strand.
AAGTTCCGCAAATTCGCCTTCTTTAAGATCCAGGTTGTATTCCCCTGCTACCTGCGCCGCGACGGCCATGAAAGTGTCGGTAATTCCTTTCGAATATTCCCCTTCTTCAAAGGCGGGAAGGGCATAGGTATCCAATATCCACCCCGCCTTCCCGTCAGTTATGGCTCCCTCAAGGCCGTATCCCACTTCGATGCGGATTCTGCCGCTTTTCCCGGAAAGCAGGTTTTCCTTGTTTACCAGTATTAAAACGCCGTTGTTTTTCTCCCTGTCTCCTATTCCCCAGCTTCGAAAGAGCTCTAATGCGTAGTCCTCTATCGTCCTCCCCGAAAAATGGTTTACCGTCACAACTACTATCTGGGCACCTGTCCTATCGTCGATAGCCTTTGCATAGGCCCTTATCTTCGCCTCATCAGCCTCATCGATAAGGCCTGCATAATCATAGACGTAGACGAGTTCCGAAGGCCTTGATGGTACCGGGTCTTGCGCCGCGACTTCTTTTAAAAATATTGAAAAGCAAATAAGTAAAACCACTGCGGCTGCGAGCCAAAGAACATAATGCTTTCTCTTTTTCATCCCGATTATTCTCCTTTACCGCTGAAGTCCACCTTAGGTGCCTCGTAAGCCCCCTCTTCAGCTTTGAAATACTCCTTTTTCTCAAACCCCATAATCTTGGCGATTATAACCGTAGGGAAGCTCCTTATTCTGCTGTTATACCTCTGGACAGCGTTGTTGTAGTCCATCCTGGCCACGGCTATCCTGTTTTCGGTGCCTGCAAGCTCGTCGGCCAGCTGCCTGAAGTTGGCGTCGGCTTTAAGCGTGGGATAGTTTTCCACTATGGCCAAAAGCCTGGAAAGGGCACTGGTAAGTTCGGCATCGGCCTGGGCTTTTTCTGCCACGGACCCGGCACTAATTAGCTTTTCACGGGCCCTCGTAACCTCGGTGAATATCTCCTGTTCGTGGGCCGCGTAACCTTTTACCGTCTCCACCAGATTGGGTATGAGGTCGGCCCTTCTTTGAAGCTGGTTTTCCACCTGGCTCCACTTGCTGTTCACGTTCTCCTCGGCAGCCACTAGGCCGTTGTAGCTTGAAAAGGCAAATAATAAAAGAAAAGCAACCACTACTACTATAGCGAGAATCGCGCTAGCTTTATTATTCAAAAAAGACCCCCCTAAAAATTAGTTTTGTTACATTTATTATAACATAATCATCGGCAATTTCACTTTTTGTGAATTTTTAATTGACAAAAATATTCGAGGACAGTATAATCATAATTGAGCATATTTAATCGTATTCGTGCACTATTACCGGCAAAATTTCATCATAGACGATCATTTTGGGGGTATGACCTTGTTTGCAGAAGAGCGCAGATTAAAAATAGCCGATATGATAAAAAATATTAAAAGTATAACCGTCTCGGAACTGGCGAGGACCTTTAACGTATCCGAATCCACAATAAGGAGGGACCTGCAGTTTCTGGAAGACAAGGGCTACATCCAGCGAACTCACGGCGGTGCAATCCTGCAGCACTCCTATTACGAGCCCACATATTCGGAAAAGGAATCCAAAGAAGCCGCCTCAAAGCATGAAATCGGAAAGCTCGCAGCAGAGTTGATAAAGGATGGCGACACGGTTCTCCTTGATTCGGGAACCACTACCTTAAGCGTAGCAAAAAATCTCAAGGGAAAAAAAATAACCGTTGTTACCAACTCCCCTGTCATAGCCATGGAACTTTTTTCTGAAAAGGAAATAGAAGTAATCATGGTCGGAGGTATATTCAGAAAAGAAACTGCGGCCCTCGTGGGCCCCATTGCCGAGAAAAACTTAAAAGAATTCAATGTCGATAAGGCTTTCATCGGAGCAAACGGCATCGACCTCAACGGCGTTACCACCCCCAATATCATTGAGGCAGCAACAAAAAAAGTAATGCTCAAAATATCGTCCCAACCCTACATAGTGGCCGACCATTCGAAATTCGGTATTTCAGCCTTCGTAAAATTTGCAAGTCTATCGGACATTGCCGCTATTATAACCGACCGGAACGTAGACCTAAAATGGGTAAGTTCCATTGAGGAAGCGGGAACGGAAATCATATATCCGCAGAAAGGGTGACGGCATTGATCATAACAGTTACGGCCAATCCGGCTTTGGACAGAACCATTGTACTGAAAAATTTTAAAATCGGAAAGATAAACAGGGTCTTAAGGTCCCGGGTAGATGTTGGCGGCAAAGGTATAAACGTCGCTAAAAACATTAAAGCTCTCGGCGGCGATGCAGTTTGCCTCGGATTCCTGGGCCGCAGCGATGATTTTGCAGCAAAATATTTAGAAGATTTGGGATTATACACCGACTTTACAATCATACAAAACCCGATAAGGGTAAACATAAAACTAATCGAAGAGGATTCGTCGACCTTTACAGATATAAACGAACCCGGGCCCGAAGTGGATTCTTTTGAAGCAAGATCCCTGATAGAAAAAATAAAATTCTGGGCTTTTAGGGCCCGTGTGGTGGTGCTGGCAGGCAGCCTGCCCCCAGGAGTAAAGGATGATTTTTACAACGAAATTATTTTGAGCACCAAAAGTTCAGGGGCAAAGGTAATTCTCGATGCCGAAGGCGAGGCACTCAAACTTGGCATAAAAGCCTCTCCTTACCTTATAAAGCCCAATATCCACGAGCTTTCCGGGCTAATGGGAAAGGATCTGAAAACCGATGAAGAGATAATTTCGGCCGCACTGCCAATTATTGAAAATGGCGTAAAAATTGTTGCAGTATCCATGGGGTCTCGGGGCAGCCTGACGGTCACGCAGGACAAGGCTTACTTTGTTCCACCATTGGATGTTAAAGTTAGAAGCACGGCTGGGGCAGGGGATGCAATGGTGGCAGGTTTCGCCCTAGCCCTAGATAAGGGCCTTGACACGATTCAGGCGGTGAAAATGGCATCTGCCGCTGCATCCTGTGCGGTAACCAGAGAAGGTACGCAACCCATTGACACCGAATCCTTTAATAACCTTATCAACCAAGTAAGCATAATCGAAATTCCTTTTTGAAAGGAGATTTTTATGAAAATCGGTGACATCCTGAGCAAGGATAGAATCAATCTTAATCTAAGAAGTTCCGACAAAGAATCGGTAATAAAGGAGCTAATTTCCCTTCTTGCCAAAACCGGTTCGATTACCGATAAAGAAGAGTTCTTTGAGGCCGTCTGGGAAAGAGAAAAAACGTATTCTACCGGTATCGGAATGGGCATTGCTATCCCCCACGGCAAAAGTAAAGCTGTAAAGGGCGCTGCTATAGCTTTCGGCAAATCCGAAAGAGGTATAGATTTTGATTCCCTCGACGGCAAGCCCGCTTATTTGTTCTTCCTTATAGCCGTCCCGGAAGAATCTCACGACCTGCACCTCAAGCTCATCAGCACCCTTTCAAGAAAACTGATGCACGAGGAGGTGAGAAAGGCGCTTTACGAGGCCGATACCGAGGAAAAAGTATTGGAAGCTCTGAATTTTGATTAGCACAAAACCAATTTTGAGGAGGGTTTTACATGAAAAAAATAGTAGCGGTAACGGCTTGTCCGACGGGCATAGCCCATACTTACATGGCCGCCGAGAACTTATCTATAGCCGCTAAGGAACTGGGAGTAGAAATTAAAGTGGAGACCCAGGGCTCCGTGGGCATTGAAAACAAATTATCCGAAGAGGATATAAAAAACGCGGATGCGGTAATAATCGCCGCCGCCACAAAGGTAGACAAAAGCAGATTTTATGGAAAACCTATTCTAGAAGTCCCTGTGGAACAGGCCATTAAGGATGCTAAATCGCTCGTAGAAAAGGCTCTCAAAATGGAGAAATCCGCGGATTACCTGGAAAGGGTCGAAGAAATTCACAGGAAAAGGTCGGCAGCCCGTACAGGAGCTTATAAACACCTCATGACAGGCGTGTCGTACATGATTCCCTTCGTAGTCGCTGGAGGTATCCTTATCGCTATATCCTTTGCATTCGGCATAAACGCCTTTAAGAACGAGGGGACCCTGCCGGCCGCTTTAATGCAGATAGGTGGCGGTTCGGCCTTTGCGCTCATGGTGCCCGTGCTCTCAGGGTATATCGCCTATTCTATAGCCGACAGACCGGGTCTCGTGCCGGGTATGGTCGGCGGTATGCTGGCAGTCAGTACAGGTGCAGGTTTCCTGGGTGGCATAATTTCCGGTTTTCTTGCAGGTTATACCGTAGACTTCATAAAAAGGAGTATTAAACTTCCCAAGACTTTAGAAGGCATAATGCCCGTGCTTGTGCTACCAGTATTATCATGTCTCATAGTCGGCCTTCTTATGATTTACGTTATAGGCACCCCGATCAAATCAATAATGACAGCCCTCACCAACTGGCTTACGGGCATGAGCAAGTCCAACGCCGTATTGCTGGGGCTCATATTGGGTCTCATGATGGCCTTCGATATGGGAGGTCCTGTGAACAAAGCCGCCTATACCTTTGCCACAGGCCTCTTGGCGTCGGGAATTTACACACCTATGGCCGCCGTAATGGCCGCAGGTATGACTCCCCCGTTAGGATTGGCCCTTGCCACACTAATCGCAAAAGACCGCTTCACAGAGGATGAAATAGAAGCGGGCAAAGCTGCCTGGGTACTGGGTATCTCGTTTATAACCGAAGGAGCGATACCTTTTGCAGCCGCCGACCCTCTAAAGGTCATTCCTTCGATCATGGTGGGTTCTGCGGTGACCGGCGCCCTGTCCATGCTCTTCGGAGCAACTTTGAGGGTGCCCCATGGAGGTATATTCGTCCTCCCAATCCCTAATGCCGTCGGAAACCTGCCGATGTACGTGATTTCGATAATAGCAGGCACTGTGGTAACGGCTTTTATGGTGTTGTTGCTGAAAAAGAAAGCATCCTAAGTTAAGATAAGGGGTTAACTACCCCTTATTTTTTTACCTGTATGCATGAGCCGTTTCACGGCCCCGCCTCTTAAAAATACTGTATACATTAATCCATGCTATGAAGGATTTTGTAGTAAAACTTATAACTTGCGTTACTTGTACACTAAAATAAAAATAGAAAAAATAAAATGAAAACGGGAGGTTGGAAAATGAAGAAGGCACTTGCACTCGTAACTGCAGTCTTGCTCTTGGCCGTTCTTGTAGCAGGCTGCAGCGGAGGCGGCCAGAACACTGGCGGCAGCCAGAAGTTCATCAACATTGCTACCGGAGGAACCTCCGGCACCTACTTCCCATTGGGAGGAGCTCTTGCTGAAATTTGGAACAAGAATATTAAGGGAGTAAATGCTACAGCCCAGAGCACAGGAGCATCCGTGGCAAACGTAAACCTATTGAAGGACGGCAAGGCCGAAGTGATTTTCGTCCAAAACGATATAGCCTATTACGCGTTAAACGGCACCGAAATGTTTAAAGACAACAAATACGAAGATATCCGGGGACTTGCCACACTTTATCCCGAGACCATCCAGATTGTCACACGGGCCGATAAGGGAATAAAGAGCATTTTAGACTTGAAAGGTAAAAAGGTAGCAGTAGGCGCTGCAGGAAGCGGCACCGAAGCCAACGCAAGGCAAATACTCGAAGCTGCAGGAATTACCTACAAGGACATTCAGGTTCAATACTTAAGCTTTTCTGAAGCAGCCAACAACCTTAAAGATGGCAACATAGATGCGGCCTTTGTAACGGCGGGCTTCCCGACAGCAGCAGTACAAGATATTGCTGCCCAGCACAAGATAGTGATAATCCCCGTTGACGACAAGACAGCCGATGCATTGATATCAAAGTATCCCTTCTACACAAAGACAGTTATTCCTGCCAACACTTACAACGGGCAGACCGAAGACGTAAAGACAGTATCAGTCAAATCTATGTTGGCAGTAAGTTCCAAGATGGATGAGGAAACTGCCTACAACCTGGTAAAAACCATGTATGAAAACCTCGAGAGATTAAAGACTGCCCACGCTGTCGGCGAAAAGATAGTTCCGGAAGCCGGAAAGGAAGGAATGTCCATACCGCTTCACCCCGGAGCGGAAAAGTATTTTAAAGAAAAAGGCTTATAATTGTTAAGGGGGGATTTGCGAGCATTGGAAGTTATTCCAATGCTCGTTTTATGGATACAAAAGGAAGCTATTTTTTATTGATTTTAGCAGTAATATTGGCCATTTTCTTTTGCAGGTTTCATATAGAGCACGAATGGTCGGTTGTGATTTTTAATAGAAGCAAAAATGAAAAAATTGCTGTGCCGGTAAATAGTAAATACTTTACAATCACTTTCGTACATTCTATAGAGAGGACTCCCGTATCTGAAATATACAGTATAGACGAAGATGGAAAAATAATCCTGAACGAAGTGCGTTTTTACTCTCTGGGAACAGGACTTCCTTTTTCAAGTGATGGAATTTTTAAAAATGAAAATGGGCAGTTTGTTATAAAGGAAAAGAAAAGCTTTCCTAGCCTGCTCCTTCGGGTGTCCCCAATCCCCGGCCATGCATTAATCGCCGAAGGAAGGAAGATAAACTTTCTCGAAATTGCAGAAAGTGAAGACCTTCTTGAGATACGGGCACAAAAAAGGTGGGTTGTTGTAAGGAGATGAGAATTATTATGGGAAAGGAGTGCAGATAAAATGTCAGAAAAGCATACAAATGAAGCTTTATCCGCAGTTGACGCAGAGGATATCTTGAGGAAATACGATAAAGAGTCCGACTTCAGGAAGCTCGAAGGTTTTTGGGCAAAAGTCGTAGCCGCTATTGCAATAACTTTCTCAGTCTTTCAGCTTTATACCGCTGTCTTCGGAGTCTTAGACGCAATGATTCAGCGCTCGATACACCTAGCTTTCGGCCTTTGCTTGATATTTCTGCTCTACCCTGCAAGAAAAAGCTGGCCAAGGGACAGGATTCATCCAATTGATTTTATAACCGCCATAGCAGGAGCAGCCGTTCCACTTTATATAGTTGCAAATTACAAAACCCTGGTTCTCCGCGCAGGCACAGTAACCACGGCAGATTTCATCACAGGCCTTATAGGGGTAATGCTCGTACTTGAAGCTGCAAGGAGGGTTGTGGGCCTTCCCATAGTTACAATCGCATTCCTCTTTATAATATATGCCTTAGCCGGGCCTTACATTCCGGGGCAGTTGGCACACCGGGGAGCTGACCTGCCTACCCTGGTTCAGCACCTATTTTTCACAACTGAAGGCATCTTCGGAATACCGATAGGAGTTTCTTCTACTTTCATATTTCTTTTCATACTCTTTGGGGCCTACCTTGAAAAAACCGGAATGGGCCAATTTTTCATCGACCTTGCCAATGCCATCGCAGGCTGGGCTTCTGGAGGCCCTGCCAAAGTAGCAGTCCTTTCAAGCGGCCTTATGGGCACAGTCTCCGGTAGCTCAGTGGCAAACGTAGTAGGGACCGGGAGCTTTACAATCCCGATGATGAAAAGCCTGGGTTACAAGCCGGAATTCGCAGGCGCAGTAGAAGCTACCGCATCCACAGGTGGACAGCTCATGCCCCCAATTATGGGCGCTGCCGCATTTCTAATGGCCGAATTTACCCAGATACCTTATAACAAGATAATATTATCAGCCGCGATACCTGCTCTTTTATATTATTTCGGAGTCTGGACAGGAGTTCACCTCGAAGCAAAGCGGTTAGGCCTAAAAGGCCTCAGCAGAGATGAACTCCCGAAGATAAAAAACATCATGATGGAACGCGGCCACCTTATGTTTCCCCTGATAGCGATTGTGTACCTTCTCGTCACGGGATATACGCCGATGAAGGCAGCGCTTTATGCTATTGTTTTCTCGATTGCGACGGCGATGCTCAGAAAGAATACCCGAATTAGCTTTTCAGATATAATAGCAGGACTTGAGCAAGGTGCGCGAAACGCCCTAGGAGTCATAGCTGCAACAGCCTGCGCAGGAGTGATAATAGGTGTAGTGACCTTGACCGGACTAGGACTCAAGATGGGAAGTTCTCTCGTAGGCCTTGCCGGCGGAAACCTCTTCTTGACGCTTTTTTTCACGATGATTACTTCGATCATACTCGGAATGGGAGTTCCTACTACTGCAAACTACGTTATAACATCTACTATCGCAGCACCGGCCCTGTTGATGCTTAACGTCCCGGTTCTTGCAGCCCACATGTTCGCGTTTTACTTTGGCATTATCGCAGACGTCACGCCCCCCGTTGCCCTCGCTGCCTTCGCCGGAGCCGGGATAGCAAAGGCAAACCCCTTAAAGACGGGCATCAACGCGGCAAAACTCGCAATAGCAGCATTCCTTGTGCCATACATCTTCGTCTACAATCCATCGCTTCTTCTGCTAAACGTCCACAGCACTCTTGACATTTTATGGATAATCGCTACTTCTCTAATAGGTATAGTAGCCGTGAGCTCTTCTGTATCCGGATTTTTAATTATAACCCAGACAATAATAGAGAGGGTAATATTCTTCGTAGGAGGCATACTTCTTGTAACGCCTGGACTTTACACCGACGTAATCGGAGCAGGGTTACTAGCATTGGGGCATTTCATCCAGATGACAAGAGTCAAAAAATCGAAAAAATAATATAAACAAACCCTCGGAATTTTTCTCCGGGGGTTTTTATGCTTTTGAAAGAAACGCAAGGCCTTCTAAGAATTTTCTCATGTTTATTTTCCCGCCTTCTTGAGTTTTCTTTCTCAAAAAGTCCATCTGCTTTTTTACCTCTTTAAAGTCAAAGAGAACTGGCGCATACCTCATGAACTGTTCTCCGTGGTAATCCTCGAGGCCCATGAGAGCCACATTGTCCATGGCCTTATTTATAGCCCTCCGGATCCTCATTTCTATCGCTTTTATGTCGGACGACTTTTTTATCCCTGCCTTCTCATAATAATCTTTCAAAAAAGTATATAGTTCCTGGAGGTTCGCCGTGTTCTTCTTTACCACATCGTAATTTTCAATAAGTACCTTTATATCCTCGCTCCCCGCATCCCCCAAAATTCCAAGCTCAGCCAAGATGTAGTCTAACTTCTCAGTCCTTCGCACTTCCTTTTTATTCCCATTTTCGTTTAATGTCCCCGATACGGTTTCCTTTATCATTTCCAGGGCTCTCTTTAGTCTTATCATTTCACCAACCTTGCTCAAGACGCTCACCGTCTCGGTGGCATTTACAGGCTTATGAATGAAAAACTCAATTCCGGCTTCATAAGCTTTGCTTATCATATTCTGCGCCTCTACCTGAGATATCATTATAAAGTAAGTGTCAAGTCCCCTTGCTCTAACTTTCTTTATCACCTCAATCCCGTCCTTTTTGGGCAACAAAAGGTCAATTAAGGCTATGTCGGGATTGAGCGAAATCAATTTTTTTTCGGCTTCATCGCCGTCTTCCGCTTCTGCTATGACCTCTCCTAGGTCGTAGTTTTCAATAATCCCTGCAAGTATCCGCCTAACTGCCCTGTCGTCTTCAATTATCATAATCCTGTAATCCACTTTATCATCCTTCCTCACCTCATGTTCTCAGCACTACACTGTCTGCGGGCAACTTTACGCAAAATCTGCTTCCAGTGCCTTTCTCTGATTCAACCTCTATCTTTCCTCCCATCTTTTCGACCAAATTCTTTACGTGTGTAAGCCCAAGACCCGTCGAGAAAGACCCATCCGACATGACTTTAGTTGAGAATCCGGGTTCGAAAATGTACGGAAGGTCTCTTGAGTCAATCCCGCAGCCGTTGTCTTCCACCAAAATTATAATTTCTTCTCCTTTGCGTTTCACGACTACTCTTATCCATCCTCCATCCTCATTTACCGCTTCTAAAGCATTGTATACTAAATTCCCCAATATAGAAAAAATGTCAAAATAATTTTTCACGATAAAATCTTCATCGCCAATAGTTATTAATTCGACCTTCTTTCCTTCCTTTTTCATCCATCTTTCCGTATTTTTTCTCAATAACGACAAAATCGCGCTTATCTTCATCCCTCCCTCATTTTCCTCCGGTATAAGCTGGGAAAACCCTGCATTTATCCTTAAGTAGTCCTTTTTTATATCGTGGACCCTCCTCGCAAGGTCAAGGGCTTTTTCTTTGAGCGTTAAAATTTCATCACCGCTCATATTTTCAGAAATGCTGCTATAAATTTCGTAGCTCTCTTTCATTACATCTTCCATGTCGGCTGTAGACTTTTTTAAAAATAGGAGCTCTGCCTTGAGCTCGGAGAGAATCTCCACAAGCTCCGCATAGCGCTTTTCATGTTCTTCTTTTAATATTATTAATTTTTGCCTTTCTAACATCCAATAAAAAGCATAAGTTACGATGCTGCGGATGAGGCCTACGCCGACAAGAGGAGGGAAAATCCGTTGAAAGTATACAAAATTCATTTCGCGCCGCACCGAAAGTTCCACTAGATTTGCCGCTATATCCGAAAGCGACATAACCGATATAAAATTCACAGGCATTTTTACTAAATTCCGTATTCTCCAAAGTCCTAGCAAAGTCCCGTAAACAATGTAGTAAAAAAACGCCGGATAATGCAGACTTACAGCTTGTTCAAATCTCAAACCTTTGACCAAAAAAGACAAAGCAACGCGAAACAAAAAAACGAAAGCCCCCGAAAAAGTTGCGAGTATCATCTCTGGCACTTCTTTGAAGTACAGCAAAAGAAAAGAAATAGCTATAACTCCGGCTGTAAACCTGAAGGCGGTGCCGAAGGGATAAAAATATACCTCCCCTATTACAGCAGTGAGCAACGCTGTTACCATTAATTCTTTCAGATCCTTTTTTAGTTTCACAAACATGCCTCCAAAAAATCTATATCATGACTATTATATCAAAAAAGTTTCCTTTCAATCTAATCTAGATGAGTCTAAAGATACCGATAAGTATGAGGATTATGCCAGGTAGGCATGAAAGAGTGAGGACTTTTTTCCTTATGTTTTTTCCACCAAGGTAAAGGCCTACCGACATCAATGCAAATTCAAAAACAGCTACTAATAAAACCGCATGAATAACTTTAAACCCCATTGCCCCTGCCCCAAGCCCTGCTCCGACAGCATCTAATGCAAGAGCCGCCCCTAGAAAAAAAGATTCTTTCGACTCGATAATGCCCGATACGTCAAAATCTGCTGATTCGGGTTCCCTCATTATATCTACCACTATGGAAAAGATCGTGCTTGTTTTTTTCTTTCTTTCTTTAAAACCTTCTCGTTTGAATGTTTCTTTTAATGATAAAAAGCCTAGTAAAATCAAGATAGCACTTCCCGCATATCTAGATAAATCAAAAGGCACAACTCTTTCTATAATACACCCCATTGTCATCGAAAGAAAGAAGGCTGCCGATGTAGAAAAGGCAATAATAAACTGGGATAAAATCGGAATTCTGATACCTCTTAAGCCATAGGTAAGCCCAGCAAAAAAGCTGTCAACACTCACGGCTATAGAAAGAAAAAGGCATGAAAAAAAATCTGCCATTATGAGCATCCTCCAATTTTTCTATTTTCGCGATTTCAAGACTTCTTCTTTCAGAACTTCCCAGACTTTTCTGTAAAGTTCAATGAACTGAGGGGTGGACTTTAAAGACAGCATTTCCCTTGGCCTTTCGAAGCCCACGTCAAAAGCAGCCTTAACCCTTCCAGGCTGGGCAGTCATCACCACTATTCGGTCCCCTAAAAAAATAGCCTCATCTATACTATGAGTTATAAATATCGCGGTCTTCCCGCTCCCCTCCCAAATTTTCAGGAGTTCCTGCTGAAGAATTAGACGGTTTTGTTCATCTAAAGCTCCAAAAGGTTCATCCATTAAGAGGATTTCCGGATTACTCGCAAAGGCCCTCGCTACGTTTACCCTTTGCTTCATCCCCCCGGAAAGCTGATGGGGATAATAATCGGCAAAATCTTCTAACCCCATCAATTTAAGATAAAAGTATGCAATCTTTTTCCTTTCCTCCACAGGTACACCCCTTAATTTAAGGCCGTACTCTACATTATCTATAACTTTCATCCAGGGGAAAATAGCATCTCCTTGAAACACTACTGCCGTAATTTGTCTATTTTCAAGCTTAGACTTTATATAAATTTCCCCATGAGTCTTTTTTTCGAGCCCGGCGAGAATCCTGAGCAATGTGCTCTTACCGCAGCCTGACGGCCCAACTATAACTAAAAACTCTCCTTCTTTTACCGAAAGGTTTAGGTCTTTCAATGCTACTACTTCTTTATTGCGCGACCTAAATATTTTCGTAAGGTTTTCTATGCGTATGATTTCTCTATCCAAAAAGACCACCCCTCTATTGGCAGTTTTTCCAGGGGATTACAATTTTCTCTACAATATCGAGAAGGTAGGAAAAGATGTATCCCAAAAACGCAAGAACGATAAGGGCGCAAAACATCCTTTCTATGTCAAACATGTCGTAGGCCCGCCATATCATCCAGCCCACTCCAGCACGGGCAGCCGAAAGCTCGGCGGCGACAATCAGCAAGAGGGCGGTCCCCATTCCTAGTTTTAACCCAGCGAAAATCATCGGTAGGGCACCTGGAAAAGCAACAGTGGTGTAAAACTGTATTTTGCTCGCACCAAAGCTTTTTGCTACGTCGATGTAAATGGAGTCGATATTCAAGACACCAGCCATAGTATTTATGAGCACTAGATAAAAGACTCCAATGGCAATGGTGAATATTTTAGAGCTCTCTCCTAAGCCAAAAACTATAAGTATCAGAGGCATTATCGCCAGCTTGGGTATTGGGAAAGTCACGGCAACCAGGGGCATGAGCAGAGCCCTTACCGGCGGGAAAAGCCCCATGGAAAGGCCCAGGATCACTCCTGGCACGGCACCAACGATGAACCCACATACAATCCTCGAAGTACTTACCAAGGTGTGGTATAAGAGTTCTCCCGAAGCGACAAGGGGAACTAGTGTTTCAAAAATTCTCGAGGGGCTCGAGAATAGCCTGACGTCTATCAGCTTTAAGGCGGCTAGTGCTTCCCATAGAAAGAGCAAGAACAAGGGGGAAAGGAAGGAGAAAGTTCTCAGTAAAAAGGCCTTTTTCTGCCTAGAATTATTTTCGGCATCATCGGCAAGATCTTCCATCTTAATTGTCTGATTCAACTTTTCTTGCACCGCGTTCACGTCATTTCCCCCTTTCAGAAAATGTAGGACAAAAACATACTATATCATGTTTATTCATATTATTCATACTTACCGAGGACGCTCAGAGCGTAGTCCACGTAGCTGTTGTCTACCACATCTTCGACCTTGAGTTGGCCTTTTAGCAGGCCTCTTTCGATGTACCAATCCAGGTCCATCTGAATTCCCTTCATCCTAACGTAGCCGTTGGGATTAAGCCCTACCGGAAACATCTTTTCGTAAAGCGCCTTATCCTTCACTGAAGAATATTCCGCAAGAATGGATATTATTTCGTCCTTGTTTTTGTTCTTGAAAAATGCGTCATTGTAGTCCCTCAGGGATTTTATATAGGCAAGCATGAACCTCTTTGCGACTTCGGGGCGTTCTATCATGCTTTTTCCGTATACCAAAAGGGCAGTCTGGGCATCCGGGTCGTACTCTGAGGGGTCTTTCCACGGGTCTCCAATGCCTTTTTCTACAGCCGCTGCTATGAATGGCTCTATGAGCATTCCGCCATCGATGCTCTTGTTGCTCATCGCAGCGACTATATCCGGAAACGACCTTATAACCTGCAGATCGACGTCACCGGTGGTCATGCCGCCTTTATTGAGCACCCGGTCTAAGGCAATTTCGTCCAGCGACGCAGTCCCTACAATGGCAAGCTTCCTGCCTTTCAGGTCATTGTAATCATTTATTTGATCTACCAGGTCCTTCCTGATTACCAGTCTGTAATAGCCCTTACCCGGTATATTTATACCCTTGTCTGCTACGATTTTTATCGGAATTCCCCGCAGCATGGCGTTAAAAAGGCCTGATGCAGTAACCGTGCATCCGACGTCTAGCTGTCCTGCTCCGAGGGCATTTATCATGTCCTGACCCGTATTAAACTGCACTGGCTCGATTTCTATCCCCAGTTCCTTGTAGTACCCTTTTGCCATCCCTATGAGCACTCCTGCATCGGATACCACCTGCTTCATCCCCACGGTAACCTTTACAGAGGGCAAAAGGGGCTCTACTCCAGGGAAGTTGCCGGCCTCTACCTTGCCTTCACCCGAAGGCTCCTGTTTTGCCGCTTGCTTCCCGCACCCCGCTGCAAAAACCGAAAAAAGTAGCATAACCACCAGAAGCATTGCTATTTTTCTCATATTTCCCACTCCCTCCAGCTAAAAATTCATCTCTTGATATAATATTTTTTAAGACACGTCATGGTTACACTAACGATTCAGGGTAAATAAAAAAAGCCCGGTCTTTATTAGACTCGGGCTTTTTGTCGTATTTTTCATACGTCTACAAATATCCCTCGGCCTTCAATATGTCCACAGCGGATTTCAGGTCTTCATGGGTTACCATGATTACCGGCCCCGTGCACCCCATACCGCTTTCCGCATATATTCCGCTTTTCCATAAAATCCTTACCGCCTCTTCCATCTGAAGCACGTCTATGCCTGCTATCTCTTCCGTTACAGCTTTCTTAGGGGGCGGCTCAAAAGCCGCTTCTTTTTCAGGTTTTACAGCCTTTTCCAGTTCGGACAAGAATTCGTGAAATCCTGCCTTCCTTAACTTTTCGAATTCTTCTGATGCCTTCTCGAGGAGTCTTCCCCTCACCAATTCTACGGCGTACCGGATAGCCCCTTCCACCACCGGCGCTCCTGAGGCCCTGGAAAGGATGAGGATTATCCTCTTGTAGCCCTCGCCGATGCCGGGACCGTAGCCCCAGCCTAATGCTTCGTAATCGCCGCCCGTGGTGTAGGCCGAAAGTATTTTTACTAGGATGTTGCCTGTCAGGGTATCCGTCACCATGACGTCGCAGGAACCCGCAAGGAGGTCGTTGCCTCTCATTATGCACCCGCCGTCTGCCCTCATAGACCCCGCAAAATTTATTTCGTACCCTTGCTCTGAAAGCTGCTTCAGCAGCCTCTCCACCTGCCGGGAACCGTCGACGTTGAGTATGCCCACGCTCGGGTTTTCAATCCCCAGGGTTTTTGCTGCTATGATTCCGTACACAGCGTTCTTCACCATGGCTGCGACCCGGTTGACAGCAGAGGTACCGGTAGTCGTCGCTATTAGCATCGGCTTTCCCCTTGCAGGAGTAACCACCCTTCCCACTGTAGAGACACCTACCGGGAAGTTGTAATGCATGGTGACCACGGCGTCCAGTTCACCGCCGTCGAGCATCTTTTCCATAATCCGGTGTGCTTCCTCCAGCGTGCCGGCTTTTACACATTGAATCCCCCGCCCTTCTACTTCCTCACCGGCACCGATAAGCACTACTTCTACCCCATCGAGGCTCTTTGCCGCTTCCTTTGCCGCACCTATCAGCATCTCGGGGGGATGCTCGCTGCCGTGGACGGTCAATCCCACCCTTATCTTTTTTGTCCTGCGGCCTTCTAAAGCGTCGGCAAGCATATCAAAGATTTCAGGCTTATTTAGGGGCACCGGCCTCCCCCCTCGTCTTCAAGTATTCGGCAAATTCTCGGAAGGCTTCAGCCAGATACGACGAAATATCGGGCAATTTCTCTTCCTTTTTCTCCCCGGGGTTCTTTTCCATTAGAAATGATATGCCGTCGAAGAGGTTGGTCATGCGTCCGAGGAAGAGGCTTCCCTTTCCTATTATCATGGCCCTTGTCATGTTTCCTGCCAAAATCCTGTCTCTCGCATAGCCTATAACGGGCACCCCCGATGGGATGTGGCCCTGGGTCGGGGCAAATCCCACCACGCCGTGCTTTTCTATGAAGGATTCCATTTCTTCTTTTTTGAGCTCCCCGCGCTTTACGGCAATAGCGGCGATCATCTTGTAGTTGGCTTTCGGGACGTCCCCTGCCCCTGCGGGCTCCGTTATCTCGGGGTTTTGAAGTTCAGGGGCGTATTTGTCTACATCGGCAGCTTTTAGATTCAACCTATCCAGGGGGTCGTATACGATGCTCTGCATAACAGCCTGAGGTGCCGCACCCGCTGCTATCGGGTGCTTTCCGACAGAATCGAGCCTTATAACGGGGTTTACGCCGTCGTCGCTGCTCACCAGCACTGCAAAGCCGCCGAGCACATCTTCTAAAAGCGGCATTCCCTTTGCCACATGGTCCCTGCCGTTCATACCTAGCTTTGCAGCAGCTCCTCCCGCGACTACCGCCACCTTATTATACACTCCGGCCTTCACCAGGGCCGCAGCGCTAATAAGGGCGTGGGTGGGGCCCGCGCAAAAGCCTCTCATGTCGGCTCCCGTCGCATTGCCGCAGCCAGCGATTTCCCCTATGGCTTTGGCGAAATTCCCACCACCCCTCTGGTTCATATCGCCGCAGGCCTCTTCCGAACATTCGATTATATAGTCCACCTCGCCCGGTGAAATTCCGGTGACCTTAAAAAGGTGCCTTAAAGCCAGAACCGCCGAAGTTTTTGTGGCAAGATTCTCCGCCATTACATGGGCCGAGAGGGTTTCGTCTCGGTCGTGGGCCTTCCGCACGCAGCCCACTAACTTGCCGTCACACCTCAGTTCCACGGCGCCCTCTCCAATATGCTTTTTTATCGTATCTTCGTCTGCAACGTTCTTTATGCGGTTTATGTCATCCGCTGAAAAGAGCGGATGGTTGAGGAGCTTTTGCTTTACGCCTTCCGCAAACTCCCGTTCCAGGATGACAAGGCCGAAGACGTCGGACATGGCCATAAGGCCGCAAAATTCGTCTTCCGGCATTATTTCGCCGTAACGCCCGAACCGCGAGGAATTTTCAAGCGGATTTTGGTACCAGGGCCTTTTTATATTCTTCAAGTCTTCGGGCGATATATTCCCTATATACGTCTGGTTCGGCGGATAAGCGACGGCTTCCTCGTAAGTCCTCAAGTGGTCCCTTACCCTTTTTATATATTCGGAACCCGGGTTTTCCCTTTCTAAAAGCTGGGTGGTGCCAGCTACCACCGTGAGGTTTGGCACGTGCACCAGCACGTAGCTGGCACCGGAAATCACAGCATTGCTCACAATTAGCCCTCCTTCGGCAGCCTTTTTCTTTCTGGTTTTAATCTTCGAATACCGTCTGCCTGTCAATGTCCGTCGTCAAGGCTTTCAAAGCTTTCAGTACCAGCCGCCTTCTCAGTGCTTTCTCCTGGTCTTTTGTAAGCGAAGGATTGCCAAGGGGGTGCGGTATTGCAACAGCCGGAACAATACGGTTTGCTCCTACCGTCAGCGAAATCGGCACTATCGTGCACACGTGGGTCGTGGGAATACCTGCCCTTTCAAGTTCCTTTACCATCGTTGCACCGCAACGAGTACAGGTCCCTCAGGTGGAGGTAAGGATTACAGCCTGAACGCCGTCGGCGATAAGTTCCTTTGCAATTTCCTGGGCAAATTTCCTGGCACTTGCCACCGACGTTCCGTTGCCCACCGTGGCGTAATAGTACCTGTGGAGTTTTCCTATTACGCCTTCCCTTTCCAGTTCGCGCATTACGTCCACGGGCAAGACCCGGTTGGGGTCCTGGTTGGCGTAGGTGGGGTCGTAACCTCCGTGGGCCGTCTGGAACTTTTCCGGGGTGAGATAATCTACGCCCTCAAGGTCGTATTTGCCGAATCTAGAAGCGCTGGAAGCTTCTATCTTATCCGGATTGCCCTTAGGCACGATACCTCCCGATGTCACCAAGGCCACGGTGGTCTTCGAGAGGTCCTTTACTGCCGGTGCGGGTGGGACCCTGTCAAAATTGGGCATTGGG
Organism: Caldanaerovirga acetigignens; assembly: GCF_900142995.1. Lineage (NCBI taxonomy): Bacteria > Bacillati > Bacillota > Clostridia > Thermosediminibacterales > Thermosediminibacteraceae > Caldanaerovirga > Caldanaerovirga acetigignens. The sequence goes on from NZ_FRCR01000004.1 coordinate 190,886, forward strand.
TATTCGGTCGCAAAAGGTTCGCCTTTTATCTTTTTCACCAGCATGTCGACGGCCCTTTTCGCGCCGTATTCTTCGACGAAAACGTTCTTTCTTATTCCGCGCGGTATATAGCCCTCTTCTGAAGGAGTACCCAAAGCTTCACCTTTTGCAAGCTTCAACGCGAGCTTTGCCATTTTCGGCACCGCTTCCCGCATGCCTGCTGCCGAACCGGCGGTTTCCACGATATATACATCCTTTTTGTATACCTCTACTCCGGGGTTTTCCATAAACATGCCGGTGACAGCGGGAATATTTAACGTCTCTTTTACGGCCTTGCACACACTGCCACAGGCCATCCCGTATCGCCCGGCATTGAAGGCAGGGCCCGCGACTACAAAATCAGGGTTATATTTTTTTATCCGATCCAAAATATCCGCTTTCGCTTCCTCTTGGTGTTCGTTGAAATACGAATCCCCGCAGATGACTGTTCCTACGATTTCCGCTTCCCCTGCAAAGGCAGCGTTAAAGGCCATGCCCGGCCCCACAGGGCCTTCCCTGTCCTGAGGCGGTAAATCGGCCTTTTCTTCACCGCCCAGCCCGGCGAAAAACTGGTTTATATAGTGGACAACCTTGAATTTACCCATTGTGCCGCCCTCCTTTCGGACTTTTCGGACGATACGTTAAACTTTACGCCCTGTACTTGGAGTACTGCTCGCGGTACTTTTTGACCTCCCTTGCAAGCCCTTCTACATCCAGAACCATTTCCATTACCCCGACCTGTTCCTCGTACACGGCAGGGTCCACCGCCGCTTTAACCTCGGGCTCTACGATGTGATAAACTGCAAGTCCTAAGGATACGCCCGCTAAAGGCCCTGCAAAGGTGGGATCGCCATTGGTGACGGTTTCGGCCGCAATACCGGCTGCTTCGGGCTCGGCTCCGCCCAATATCACGACGACGTTTTCCGGGCCGTACTCGTCGGCTAGTTCTTTGATTCTCTTTTGGATCTCCAGATCCATTGCGCCAGCAGCCGTTCAGACGAAACACTCAGTGGTCGAAAACACCACTTCACCTGGGGTTGTCTTCATGCAAGCTTCTATGGCTGGACCGGGGACGCCGTCCCTGTCCCCTACTATCACTATCTTTTTTCCTTCAAACATGATATTCGCCTCCCTTTGAAATTTAAAGAGTTACCGCGCTCAAGCGCGTAAAACCGACTTCCGAAGTAGCTCCGGTTATAGCCTGAAGTTCTATTTCGATGCTTCCATCTTCCCTCAATGCTTTTTGAGAACCGCCGGCTATGACGGCGGCCGTATCTACCAGGCCTATCACTTTCTTCATGGGCGGGAGCACTATCACCTCGTTGGCGTTGCCCGCCGTTACCACCGCGTCAGCCTTCGGATCGGCGTCGGCCAGGGATTGGGATGCTCCATCCCTTCCAGCGTATTCGTCGGTGATGAGCACGGTTTTTATCCCTTTGTCCTCTATCTTCCTGCAGTTCATTATGAGGTCGGTATCGGGATTGCCGAAGCCTTCTTCGGTGATGATGACGCCGTCGAGGCCTAGGTATTCGGCGAGTTTTGCCGTGTAGTCGGAGGAGCGCTCTTTGTCGGCAAGGGTAACGTTTTCATTGGTTATTATTATGCCAACGAAGTTTATATCCTTGCCGTGGCGCCTGTAAAGTTCTTCAACCACGGGATTGTTTTGATGTACGTAGGTAGGGTTCTTGTCGCAGGCAGAAACGCAGTTGCCGCTCACAATCGCTCCGTCCATCAGTTCGGTGGGGTATATGAAGGTAGGTATTATTTTTTTAGCATCGACGCCGTAGACATAAGTATCGTGCAAAAGTCCCTGGCTCTGAAGCTGGTAAACGTAAGCCACTTTGGGAAGGTCCGGATATTCTTTTAAGGCCTGAGGTAACGGCTTTGTCTCGTAGACCTTAATCTCTTCGGGCTTCTTTTCTTTCACGCTTTCTGCAACGTACGCCGCCACTTTAAGTCCCGCTATTCGAAGGGCTTCTTCGTGCTCGTGCTGGGAAAGGCCTTCTACGGGATTTGCCACGACAACAAGGTTGACAAGTTTTGAAAACGGGGTGTATTCGGCTCCGGGCCCGCTCATGTCGATTATGCCTTCCTGGAAACCCACTATCCTACCGCATGTCACTACCGCCATTCCTTTCAAAACGTGGGTCCTTCCCTCGCCCACGGTGCTGGGTTTTCCAAGGAAACCCGGGAAAATAGTTCCGCCAGTCACCTTCACGCGGGGCTCGATGACGTCTTTGACCGGAATTATCCTTACCTCTTCACCCGGCTTTGCCACATCAAAGTCCACGTCTTTTATCCTCTGGTCTTCGAGGACGAGCTCGGAAAGTTCTTTCTTGCTTACGGTGAGGACGCCGTTTTCGTACCGGGTGACATCGCCAAACACCACATCCTTAACGTTAAAATACCCGAGCTCCAGTTTCATTTTCTATCCTCCCCTATAAGTTATCCTCCCCTATAAGTTCCTTTTAATCATCTCTTCAACCATCTCGATGGTGACATCCTTTGTGACCTGGTCTACTTTTTCGCCGTTCTTGTAGATTGCTATTGTTGGAAGACCCATGACTTTCTGGCTAATTGCGAGCCGCATATTTTTTGAAGTATCAAGCTTGCAAAACTTCATTCTGTCGCCGTACATTTCCTCGAGCTTTTCCACCTGGGGCATCAGGGCCTTGCAGGGCTCGCACCTTGGCCCCCAGAAGTCCACAAGCACGGGTTTCTCCGACTTTAATACCTCTTGTTCGAAATTTTCGCTGTTCACTTCCAGCAAAACCTTCACCTCCCTTTGTACAATATAGTTAGCCTTTAACTAATAAATTTTTTTGACAAACACATAGGAATTCTGATAAAACATAGCTAATATTTCTCGTAGCGGCAGGGGACTTCGATCTACCTCCTTGGGAAGCCCTTTTGCTGTCCCGAAACTAAGAGTGAAGCCCCTCCTCTATGAGATGTCTCGAATGAGCACGTTGCGGATGCAGCTTGCTGCATGCCTCGAGTTACGCGCAAGGTTGAGACTTATAGAGGACTGTGGGAACCCTGCCTAAAATTTAGTGAAAGCGAGGATGTAAATATGATCTATGGCGGTATTGATGTGGCTAAATACAGTCACGAAGTATGCCTAGTAAATGAATCCGGAGATATAGTCCTAAAGATACATATAGATAATAACCATAAAGGAATGAATAAACTTTTGCAGGCATTAAAAAGGCTCGGTTTAAGGCCTGATGACGTAAAGTTCTGCTTAGAAGCCACCGGACATTACTGGCTTCCTAT